>JAERMN010000559.1 GCA_016844625.1 Deltaproteobacteria bacterium | reverse complement strand
TTGGAATTCCCCCACAACATCTTCGGCATCGCGCTCAATTTAGAAGAGGACAACGTCGGCGCCGCGCTCTTTGGCGAAACCCACATGATCAAAGAGGGCGACACGGTTAAACGGACTGGCCGCATCGCCGAGGTTCCCGTCGGCAAGGAAATGATTGGCCGGGTGGTCAACGCGCTCGGCGAACCGATCGATGGCCGTGGCCCGATTGACGCCAAAGAGAAAAGACGTATCGAGCTCAAAGCCCCTGGCATCGTGGCACGCCAGCCGGTGAAAGAGCCGCTGCAAACGGGCTTGAAAGCGATCGACGGCATGATTCCCATCGGCCGCGGCCAGCGCGAGCTGATCATCGGCGACCGCCAGACCGGCAAGACCGCAGTCGCTATCGATGCGATCATCAATCAAAAGGGCGGCAATGTTATTTGTATTTACGTCGCCATCGGTCAAAAGCGTTCCACGGTTGCTCAAGTGGTCGACCGGCTCAGAGAAGCCGGCGCGATGGATTTCACCATTGTGGTCGCGGCCACGGCTTCCGAGTCCGCGCCGCTGCAATTCATCGCGCCCTATTCGGGCTGCACCATGGGTGAGTACTTCCGCGACAGCGGCGGCCACGCTTTGGTGATTTACGACGATCTTTCCAAGCACGCCGTGGCTTACCGCCAGCTGTCTTTGCTGCTGCGCCGGCCACCCGGACGTGAAGCTTATCCGGGCGACGTTTTCTACTTACATTCCCGCTTACTCGAACGCGCCGCCAAGATGAGCAACGAGCGCGGCGGCGGTTCGTTGACCGCGCTGCCGATTATTGAGACTCAGGCTGGCGACGTGTCGGCTTACATTCCGACCAACGTGATTTCGATCACCGACGGGCAGATCTTTTTGGAAAGCGATCTGTTCTATTCCGGCGTTCGGCCAGCGATCAACGTCGGAATTTCCGTCTCCCGGGTCGGCGGCAACGCGCAGATCAAGGCGATGAAGCAGGTCGCCGGCACGCTGCGGCTGGAATTAGCTCAATATCGCGAAATGGCGGCGTTCGCCCAGTTTGGGTCCGACTTGGATGCGGCGACGCAGAAACAGTTGAACCGCGGCGCGCGCTTGGTCGAATTGCTCAAACAAGGACAATATCAGCCGCTCGCCGGCACCAATGGCTATGTCGACGAATTGCCGGTGGCGGCGCTCAAAAAGTACGAGCAGGAACTGTTCTCGTTCATTTCGTCGAAACATCCGGATGTTTTCGCCGACATTCTCAAGAAGCGCGAGTTGGACGGTGATCTGCGTGCGAAACTGAATCAGGTACTCGGAGAATTTAAAGGGGTGTTTAAAGCTTAGTTACGAGTTTTGGGTTTGAGGTTTTGTGTTAACTCGAAACCTCAAACTCGTAACCCGAGACATCGATAGACATGGCGACACTCAAGACGATACGTAAGCGGATCGGTTCAGTCCGAAACACGCAGCAGATCACCAAGGCGATGAAAATGGTCTCGGCGGCAAAGCTGCGCCGGGCGCAGGAGTCGGCGGTGCAAGCGCGCCCCTACGCCGAGAAGATGACCCAATTATTAAAAAACGTTTCGGCGCGGGTTGCCAGCGAGGCGCATCCGCTGCTCACCTCGCGCGAAGAAAAAAAAATCCATCTGGTCCTGTTTACCTCGGACCGCGGTCTGTGCGGCGGTTACAACACCAACTTGATCCGCTCGGCGGAAACTTTCATTCGCCAGCACTCCGGCGACCAGGAAATCGAGCTGACTTTGGTCGGGCGCAAGGGCGCGGACTATTACCGCCGGCGCGGCGCGAAGATCGCCGATCGCTACATCGATATTCTTTACCAAGCGGCCGATGAGCTGGCCGCCCAGATCGCGCAGAAACTAATCTCTCGCTTTACCAGCGGCGAGACCGACGCGGTCTATATTCTTTACAGCCGTTTCCGCTCGGCCCTGTCGCAGCTGCCGACGTTGGAAAAGCTTCTGCCGGTGGCGTTGGCGGAAACCAGTGAAGCGGATGCGCAGCAACAGACCGAATATTTATACGAGCCGGGCGTCGCGCAACTGCTGGCGAGCCTGTTACCGCGGATTACCGACGTCGCGGTGCAGCGGGCATTATTAGAAGCGACCGCCAGTGAGCATGGCGCGCGCATGACCGCCATGGAATCGGCCACCGGTAACGCGGCGAAGATGATTGGTTCGCTGACGCTGCAAATGAACCGGGCGCGCCAGGCGTCGATCACCCGCGAGCTGTTGGAAATCGTCGGCACGGCGGAAGCGCTGAAGTAAGAAAATACCACCCCCGCCTCTTTCCTCCGCCGCAACGCGGGGGAGGATGAAGGAGGGGGCGAACACGAGCACGACATGATTCGGAGGTTTTAATACGATGAGTATGGGTAGACTCACCCAGGTTTTGGGTGCGGTTGTCGACGTGGAGTTTTCCGACGGTGCGCTGCCACCGATTTACAATGCGCTAAAGATCAGCAATCCCGCGATCAGCGCCGCTGAGTGGAATCTGGTTGTCGAAGTGGCGCAGCACTTGGGTGAGAACACCGTGCGCTGCATCGCCATGGATACCACCGAAGGCTTGGTGCGCGGCATGGATGTGCTGGATACCGGGGCGGGTATCAGCGTGCCGGTGGGCGAGGAAACTTTAGGACGGATTCTCAACGTGATTGGGGAACCGGTCGATGAAGGCGGCCCGATCAATGCGAAGAAAACTTCTCCGATTCACCGTTCCGCACCCGAATTCGTCGATCAGGAAACTAAGATTCAAGCGTTCGAAACAGGTATTAAAGTCGTCGATTTGCTCGCGCCCTATGCGCGCGGCGGTAAAGTTGGTCTGTTCGGTGGCGCCGGCGTTGGCAAGACCGTTATTCTCATGGAACTGATCAACAACGTCGCCATGAAACATGGCGGTTATTCGGTCTTCGGCGGCGTTGGCGAACGTACCCGTGAAGGAAATGACCTCTGGCTCGAAATGAAAGAGTCAGGGGTTATCAACAAAGCTTCTCTGGTTTACGGACAGATGAACGAGCCGCCCGGAGCGCGCGCCCGCGTTGCCTTGACCGCATTGACCGTCGCGGAATATTTCCGCGACGACGAAGGGCGCGACGTGTTGCTCTTCCTGGATAACATTTTCCGTTTCACCCAGGCGAACTCCGAAGTGTCGACCTTGCTCGGCCGCATGCCTTCGGCCGTCGGTTATCAACCGACTTTGGCGACTGACTTGGGCGAGTTGCAGGAACGTATTACGACAACGCGCAAAGGCTCGATTACCTCAGTGCAAGCGATTTACGTTCCTGCTGACGACTTAACCGACCCGGCGCCGGCGACGACCTTCGCGCATTTGGACGCGACCACGGTTCTTTCGCGCCAGATCGCTGAGCTCGGCATTTATCCGGCTGTGGACCCACTCGATTCGACTTCACGCATTCTCGATCCACACGTCGTCGGCCAGGAGCATTATGACACCGCCCGTTCGGTGCAGCTGATTTTGCAGCGCTATAAAGACTTGCAGGACATCATCGCGATTCTCGGCATGGACGAGCTCTCTGAAGACGATAAGTTGACCGTCGCGCGCGCCCGCAAAGTGCAGCGCTTCCTGTCGCAGCCGTTCCACGTCGCCGAACAGTTTACCGGCATCCCGGGGGCTTATGTCGAATTGAAAGACACCATCCGCGCCTTCAAAGAAGTGGTCGAAGGCAAGCATGACGATATTCCCGAACAGGCTTTCTACATGGTCGGCACCATCGAGCAGGCCGTCGAGAAGGCTAAGAAGATGGCGGCGGCGTAGGAAAAGGCAAAGGGAAAAAGTTAGAAGGCAAAATTTAGGACCCGGCTGACGGCGCTTCCGCTTTGGACCGTGTGCCTAGTGAGTTCTAATGGCAGACAAGATCAAACTTAGAGTGGTGACACCGAGCCGGCTGATGCTCGACGAGGAAGTCGACGAGGTGCCCAATCATATTTCTTTTCTCTCGACGCTTGTCCCCGGCGAGATGAGCTACAAGCAGGGCGCGAGTAAGCGCATACTGGCGGTGAGCGGCGGTTATGCCGAAGTGTTGGATAACGTCATGACCGTGTTGGCCCCGGCCGCCGAATTTGGCGCCGAGATTGACACGGTGCGCGCCCAACGGGCCAAGGAGCGGGCCGAGAAGCAGATGGCCGAGCTCAACCGCGAGGAAAAAGATTTCGAACTCGCCGAAGTTGCGCTGCAGCGCGCGCTGGTCCGGCTCGAGGTTGCGAGTAAAGACGCAAGAAGATAAGTAAATAGGAAAAGAGCAAGCAGTAAGGAGGAAGTCTTATGGCCGATGCAGCGAAACAAGAACCGGTAATCACCATGTGGAGTAAGGAGTTCACCTATGATCGATGGATGAAGTCGAAAGGTATTCCAATCCACACGGGCTACTTTATCCCAGATCTCCGCACCGTCGAGTTGGAATGGTGGGAGGAGAGAGGCTGCAAAGCCGCGTTCATTCAGCTCTTGGGCCAAGAAGGCGTCAGCGCCGCGCGCGTGACCGAAGTTCCCCCCGGCAAATCGTTGCCGCCGGTGAAATTTGCCTTGGATGAAATCGTTTACGTTTGCTCCGGCCGCGGCTTGACCACGGTGTGGTCCGGCGAGGGTAAAGTGAAGAAAAACTTCGAGTGGCAAGAACACTCAATGTTTCTGGTGCCGCGCAACCACTGGCATGTCTTCAGCAATATGACCGGCGACAAACCGGTTAAGCTTTTTCACTACAGCTACATGCCGATGGCGATGTCCGCGTTGCCCGAACCCGACATGTATTTCAACAATCCGTACGAATCAAAGATTACCGCTGATCAGGGCGACTTTTACTCGGAAGCGAAAATGGTTCAGGCGAAGGACGCCGACGAAGGCTTGGGTATGCGCG
>JAERMN010000112.1 GCA_016844625.1 Deltaproteobacteria bacterium | reverse complement strand
TTTGGAGAAAACTTCTGAATAATCACCAGTAATCGACAAAGCGGCTGTAGTCATTAGCGGCTCCTAAAGAGAATCTGCTGAGTGGGGTCGTTTTTCTCCAGGGGAATCAGTTCCCAGAATTTTTTTCCCAGCCGACGGAAATTGTGCTTCATCCTCAAACAGCGCCACGGCCTGTAAAGTTTCTCTAATGGTTTGTAGTTTCGCTGGAAGAACGACAAAAGCTGCGGCTTTTTCTTTCACCGCTTTAACGAGGGTCGGCTTCGCGATGAGGGAAATTGCGGCGACTACAGGCACTGTCCCGGCCATGGCCAGGCATTCCTCCAATATGGCTACCTCTTTGGGATAGCGAAGGAAAAGAATTATGACGTGCGGCTTGTATGACGGAAACACGTCCATGGCTCGGCGAGGCGATTCAAGGGTAACAACCTCATAACCTTCTCCTCCCAACATCGCGAAAAGTTCAATGTCTGGCTGCTCACCAATCAATAAAACTCTTTTTTCCTCTTGTGGCATTGTCATCTTCTTTGCTCCCTCCTTCGGCTTAAGCGCTCCGCCGCGTTTTTCGGATAGTCGGGTGAGTGATCAGTCGTTCCAACGGCCAGAACACCGCCACTTGTATTTCTCGTACGGCCAGAGCATCGACATGGCCTCCTCTACATGCGCTTGAAAATATCGCCGCATGACATCGAGCACCTCAATCAGCATGGGGTCGCGGACGGAATAAAAAACCTGATTGCCTTCTTTGCGGCTGTTGACAATCTGTTTTGCCCGCAAGATGGAAAAATGTTGCGAGGCATTGGCTTGTTCGAGTCCCAATCGCTCGATGATGGCACCAGCGGCAAGTTCGCCGTCCCGTAAAACCTCGATGATGGCAATGCGAGTGGGATGAGCGAGTGCTTGAAAGATGTTGGCTTTAAATTGCCGGAGATTGTCAGGCATATGGAAAGTTTCTTGTAGTGAAGTCCTCACAATGTGTCATAACATTCTTATATTCGCAATAGCGTATATACGAATACTCGGTGAGAGATTCGACGCATGAGCCGGGCGCGAAAATCGCCTTGACTCATTAAAAAGCTTGAACTTGTGCAGATTTAACGGCGTATTGGCGTTAATCGCTCGAAATTGCGGCGCCGACGCAAGGACAATAAAAGGCGGAGTCGCATTAAATTCCCGCTGCTATCTGGTCCCGCATCTCATGCTAAACCGAAAGCACAGAGACCGATGCGCCGCATGACGCGGCGACTTTAAGACTTGGCAAAATCGAACGCGAAAGCCAAAAGCGCCAAGCCAGAAGAGTTCGCCGACGCACGCCTCGTACGCGAGATCGATCAGACCGGGTTTGTGAAGGCTTTGCTGGCTGGCAAGTAGTTGACACCGCGGCATGTTGGGGAGCGGCGCGCGAGCAAGCGCTTATGTCCTACCGGCTGATTGCCCCCGGCAGCGAGTGGCGGTTACATCGGGAATGGTTCGGTCGCACCGCCTTGACGATCTGTTGGCCGCGGACTTCAGCGTGGTGGAGTCTCATCAGCATTATGCCTGTCACGATCTATTGCTGGAGCACAAACAAGCGTTGTTCAATCATCTGGTGCGCCGCTGGCGTGATCTGTTCAATGCCAGCTTCGAGGTCCTGCTCTATGATTTGACCAGCACTTATTTTGAGAGCGATTCGCCGCAAGATCACGACGACAAGCGGCGCTTTGGCTACAGCCGCGACAAGTGCAGTTAAGTGCGGACCTTTGGAACCCACCGGCCGTTTTTTCAACAACCTAATAACCTTTGAAACCTGCGAATCCGCGAAGTCGGGTAAGTGCAATTTGCGGAACAATAGAGAGAAGATGGGCTATCGCAGGAATTTCTTGACAAACTCATAGGTTACGAGTAAAAAGAAGTTATACTTCCGAACCAACCGCGATAGGGGGCACGACTAATGTCGCTAGCTCAAAGCCAAATCGAAATTGCTGGAGGGCATCCGATGAGTGAGGTGACCGGGTATGCGCAGGTGTTGCGGGCGATTGGTCAGGCCTTGGAAACTCTCAAACTGCAAAGCTTCGAAGTCGAACCAGTTGGAGAGGATTTCTCAGTTCGTGGAAACATTGCGCTGAGCGGTGCAGTGATAGGAGCAGGACAAGTGGGCCGCAACCCTCTGCGCGCAATCTGGGGCGACGTGCCAAACCCCAAACGAGTTGCCACTGAGCCGGCGCGAATTGGGGCATCCGGCGCATCCACAACTGTAGAGCTTCGCTATACGATCAGAGACGTTGAACGACTGGAATACGAGGGACAGTCTCGACGAACCGACGCAAACCGCGTTGAGGACGCCGCTAGCTTGTCACAAAACCTTCGATGCATTGGCGCCTATCTCAATCAAAAGCAAGCGCGCTTGCTTAAAATCGCGCGCCAGGGTGAGGCGGTTTGGCTCGAGTATGAGACCACGCTAGGCAGCCAAATGAAGGAGAGCTTTGCGCTCTCGGGCCTCTATGATCTATGGGTAAGGATGTACATGCAGCGCGCCGGGCGTGCGAATCAGTAGCCATTTTTTAACGCCTCTTAATAAACCTTTGCGGCAAGGGGGGAGCGGATGTTTGAAGAGCTGGGATACGCCGGGGTGCTTCGGCCGATTGGGCAGATGATTGAGTCGCTGGGGATTGAGTCTTTCTCGGTTTGGTCCGATGGCGACGGATTCATGGTTCGCGACCGAAGCCGCGACCGGGCGAAAAACACACCTGGGGAAAAAGCTTTGCTCAACGGTAAGCAATCGCCTGATAGCGGTTCTAAAAGCAAGAAAGATGCGCTTCGTTTCGCTGCGGACAATGTCGAGTGGCGTCTCGACCGAAGTGAGATCGAAAAACTTGAATTGGCAGGCCGAGAGCGACGGCGAAGCTCCAATCGGACTCCCGATGCGCACGCCCTTTCCCAAGTTCTGCGGGTGACGGGAGGTATCGTTGATCAGCACGTTGGCCGGCTGCTGAGCATTACGAAAGATGGCCAGGTCGTTAATCTTAACTACCTGTCGTCGAGCGGGCAGACGGTTTCCGACGATTATTCGACAGCCACGCTTTACGATTTCTGGGTGCGCATGTATAAGAAGCGCTCGAGTGTCGATTCCTAGGCCCTAGAGCGAGCGGCCGGGAATGGTATTTCCACCAGTTAGTTCTACGCTTTTGTCGTCGAGGTTTCATGGCCCAAGAATTCAGCCTTTCTCAATCGCTGCGACTTGTGGGTCAGATGCTTGAGCCGCTTAACGTTGAATCGTTTGCCCTCAGAGTTGATAGCGAAAAAGTTTCGGTGCGGGCGCAAAGGCGCGTCGAGCGTCAAGCGCCGGCACAGGATTTGACTCTTCGCGACGTTTGGCAAGTATTTCGTCGTAAGAAGACAGATACTGTGCAAGAGTCGCAACCCTCATTTGAAACGGTCGAACTAAATTATACCTACGACGATATCAAGCGCCTCGATAATGATGGTCAGTCCAACAAAAGGGCAACTGGGGGCAGGCCCGATGCCCACGCGCTCTCGCAAATTCTTCGCGCCGTGGGCGCCTACGTCGATCAAAAACAGGGGAAACTCTTGAGCGTAACCAAAGAAGGTCAGGATCTAACGATCGAATATGAATCGATGTCGAAGCAAGCAATGACCGAGACGTTTACGGTTTCGTCCCTCTACGATTTCTGGATCAAAATGTATCTCCGGCGCCGCGATCGCTCTTAACGTGATTTGTTGCGGCGCCGGAGATCTTGCTATTTATTCTTGCTGGAAAACAAGCCGAGCAGTTTGGCGATCGGATCGTAATATCGGTCGACGACCCGTTCCTTGAGCGGAATGATGGCGTTGTCGGTAATATGAATATGCTCGGGGCAGACCTCGGTGCAGCACTTGGTGATGTTGCAATAACCTAGTCCCGCTTTTTGTTTCATCAGCTCGATGCGATCGTTGGTGTCGAGGGGATGCATTTCCAGTGAAGCTAGCCGGACGAAGAGACGCGGGCCGGCGAAGGCCGGTTTGTTGGCATCGTGATCGCGAATAACGTGGCAGACGTTCTGACACAGGAAGCATTCGATGCACTTGTGAAATTCCTGCACCCGGTCGATGTCTTCCTGATACATGCGGCGGGTGCCATCGGCCTCTTTCGGTTTCGGTTTAAAGGCGGGAATCTCTTTGGCCTTTTGATAATTATAGGACACATCGGTGACCAGATCGCGGATGATCGGGAAGGTGCGCATCGGCGACACCGTGATCGTTTCGCCGGGCGCGAAGGTGTTCATGCGCGTCATGCACATCAGGCGCGGCTTGCCGTTGACTTCGGCGCTGCATGAGCCGCACTTGCCGGCTTTGCAGTTCCAGCGCACCGCGAGATCGCCGGCCTGGTGCGCTTGGATCGCATGGATGACATCGAGCACCACTTGGCCTTCGCCGATGGCGATGCGATAATCCTTGAACTCGCCGCCTGCGGCGTCGCCGCGCCACACCCGCATATTGACCAGTTGCTCAGCCATTATTTCTTCTCCTCAAGCAGTGCTTTTAGGTCGTCTGGCATTTCCGGCAGAGGCTCCTGAGATAGGTTCATCTCGCCGTTCTTGCGGCGGACGATGATGTTCACTTTGGCGAACTTGACATCGGTGTTGGGAAAATCGTCGCGGGTGTGGCCGCCGCGGCTTTCTTTTCTCTCGATCGCCGCCAACGTCGCGGCTTGGGCGAAATTGAGCAGCGAATGGAGATCGAGGGCGAGATGCCAGCCGGGGTTGTAATGCCGATTGCCTTCAACTTTGACGTTCTGCGAGCGCTGCTTTAGTTGCTGGATGATCATCAGCGCCTGATTCAGCTCCGCTTCGGTGCGAATGATGCCGACGAGATCCTGCATGCACTCCTGCAAATCGGCATGAATCGTGTACGGGTTTTCGTTGCCTTTGCTTTCGAAGGGTGCGAGCATCTCGCCTGCGTAACTGTCGACTTGGTCGTTATCGAGTGACACGGTGCCGGTAAACTTCTTGCAATACTCAGCGGCATAAAGCCCAGCGCGTCGGCCAAAGACCAACAAGTCAGAGAGTGAATTGCCGCCCAAGCGATTGGCGCCATGCAAGCCGGCGGCGACTTCGCCGGCGGCGAACAGGCCGGGCACGGTAGTCGCCGTCGTGTCGGCGTCGACACGCACGCCGCCCATCGAGTAGTGACAGGTTGGGCCGACTTCCATCGGCTCCGCCGTGATATCGACATCGGCAAGCTCTTTGAACTGATGATACATGGACGGCAAGCGGCGCCGGATGTAATCAGCGGGCCGGCGTGAGGCGATGTCTAGGAAGACGCCGCCATGGGGCGTGCCACGTCCGGCTTTGACCTCCGAATTAATCGCGCGGGCGACTTCGTCGCGCGGCAGCAGGTCCGGCGTGCGCCGATTGTTGCGCTTGTCTTCGTACCAGCGCTCGGCTTCTTCAATCGTCTCCGCGGTCTCGGCTTTGAAGAAATCCGGGATGTAGTTGAACATGAAGCGTTCGTTTTTAATATTCTTTAGAGTTCCACCGTCGCCGCGCACGCCTTCGGTGACGAGAATGCCGCGCACGCTCGGCGGCCAGACCATACCGGTGGGGTGGAACTGCATGAACTCCATGTCCAGCAGATCCGCGCCGACATCCGACGCCATCGTGACGCCGTCGCCGGTGTATTCCCACGAGTTCGATGTCACCTTCCACGCCTTGCCGCCGCCGCCGGTGGCGAGCACGACCGCTTTGCATTTGAATAGAATAAATTTACCGCTCTCGCGCCAATAGCCAAAGGCGCCGCTAATACGGCCGCCGTCGGTCAAGAGCCGCTGCAGGTTACACTCCATGTAGACGTCGATGCCTTGATGCACCGCGTGCTGTTGCAGTGTGCGGATCATTTCCAAGCCGGTGCGGTCGCCGACGTGGGCGAGCCGGGCGTAGCGGTGGCCGCCGAAGTCGCGCTGCAGGATCAAGCCGTCTTTGGTTCGGTCGAACAGCGCGCCCCATTCTTCGAGCTCGAGCACGCGGTCGGGTGATTCTTGCGCGTGGATTTGCGCCATGCGCCAGTTGTTTAATAATTTGCCGCCGCGCATGGTGTCGCGGAAGTGCACTTGCCAGTTGTCTTCGGAATAGACGTTACCCATCGCCGCGGCGATGCCGCCTTCGGCCATGACCGTGTGGGCTTTGCCGAGGAGCGATTTGCACACCAGCGCGGTTTTCGCGCCCTGGGCCGATGCCTCGACCGCGGCGCGCAGACCGGCGCCGCCGGCGCCGACCACGACGACATCGTATTCATGAGTCTCGTACTTCGCTTCAGCCATTAGAAAAACCTCACATCGTAAATCACGCCGCTGGCAAGCAAGCGCACGTAAACATCGGTCAGGCCGACCCACACCAAGCTCACCCAGGCGTATTCCATATGTTTTTCGTTGAGTCCGCTGATGAATGTCCAGGTTTTGTACTTGCCCGGCGCGCTGTGAAACGAGTTCAAATAACCGCCGCAAACATGGCGGCAGGAGTTGCAGGAAAAACTGAAGAGCGACAGCAACGCGGCGTTGATGCCGAGGACGATGGTGCCGACGCCCATGCCAAAGCCATCGGGGAAGCGAAAAGCGAGCAGAAAGTCCCACCAAAGAAAAGCCAGAATGAGCAACGAAAGATAGAAAAAGTAGCGATGAATGTTTTGCAGCAGGAACGGGAAGCGGGTCTCGCCGCTGTAGCTCTTGGCCGCGTCGCGCACGGCGCAGGCCGGCGGCGATTGAAAGAACGAGCGATAGTAAGCTTTCCGATAATAGTAACAGGTGGCGCGAAAACCGCCGGGCACCCAGAGGATTAAAAATGCCGGCGAGAGGTTCCACCACGAGCCGATCAGCGGCAGCGTCACATGGCTGCAATTCGCCGAGACGCACGGCGAATAGAACGGCGACAGATAAGGCGCCGAGTAGTAGTTGGCGTTTTGCAAAGCAGCCCAGGTCGCGTAGATGCCAAAGCCACCCAACACCGCAACCACCATGAGCGGTTCGACCCACCAGTGGTCTTTTCTGAGCGTGCGAAATTGATCCAGCGTTAGACTTTTATCAGCCACGATTATCGTTCCTTTAGTCCGTAATTATTCAATCATTGTTTGCAGTATCTGGATGTTGTTTCACTGTCAAGTAAGTTGTCGCTAGTGAACTGCTCGCGCTCAGTCGGCACACGAGCGCGGTTTTTCCGTTGACGGTGACAGGAGAAACCGCGCTTAGCCTTGCTTCAATATTCGAAGGGAAGGTGACGAACGGTGCGGGATGCGATCGCCTCGCCGGTTTACTTTGCTTGGTCCGCCGCTTCGAGCGTTAGATACTTTTCGATGATCTGCGGGACATCTTCCTTGGTGACCTTCATGTACCAAAGTCCTTCCGGCCAAATCATCATGTTCGGGCCGAAGGCGCAGACGTCGAGGCAACCGCTTCGGACGACGCGGACTTTGCCTTTGAGGTTTCTTTCTTTAGTGACCTTTCTCAGTTCTTCAACGATTTCTTCCGAACCGTCGAAGGCGCAGGATTTGCTCTCACCGTTACGGTTGTTGATGCAAACGTGAAGCTGCCGAATGTAAGGCTGCTGTCTTTCGATCATGGGAACTCCATTCGAGTGATTTGCCAGTGAAATTTTTATAGCAGAAAAAAAATGGGTTTGCACGCGGCCTAAATGCGCCATCTCAAAGGAATTCCGCTGTAACTCTATTTGCCTTTGTGCTAGCAGGAATCTGTGAATAAGCACGTCGATGAGATCAATCAGCAGATCGTAACTTGTCGAAAATGTCCGCGCCTAGTGCGCTGGCGCGAGGCTTGCGCGAAGAAACCGCCGCGCCGGTATGTCGGCCAGGACTATTGGGCCAAGCCGTTGGCGGGCTTCGGCGATCCGCAGGCGCGCGTACTAATTATTGGACTAGCGCCTGCGGCGCATGGTGGGAATCGGACGGGGCGAATGTTTACGGGAGACCGCAGCGGCGATTGGCTTTACGGCGCGCTCCATTGCGCTGGTTTCGCCAATCAGCCGAATTCGGATCATTTCAACGACGGGCTAAAACTCAAAGACTGTTACATCACTGCCGCGGTGCACTGCGCGCCGCCGCTCAATAAGCCGAGCTTGATCGAGTACAAGCGTTGCCGGCCCTATTTGGTTCACGAGTTGGAGCTGATGCGCTCGCAACTTGCAGTGGTTATCGTGCTCGGTAAGATCGCCTTCGATTCATTTATCAAAGCTTTTGAAGAGTCGGGTGCGTCTATTCAAAAGCCGCGGCCCAAGTTCGGTCATGGCGTTTCCGCTCGCTTGCCCAATGGTCCGCTGTTGATTTGTTCTTATCATCCGAGCCAGCAAAATACTTTCACGGGAAAGCTGACGCGACCGATGTTTCAAGCTGTCTTCGAGCGAGCGCGAGCAGCGCTTTCAGGCTGACTCTCGAAGATGGAGACGGGAGTCCTTTATGCGCTAATTGCCGGTCTGTTGTGGGGAACTAGCCCGGTGCTGGTGAAACGCGGCTTGGCCCACTCCAATGTCAGCGCGGCAACGCTGATTCAGCAGGCGACGATTCTTTTAACCTTGCTCGTGGCGGCATTGCTTGCGGGTGATCTGTTCGCCGGAAATATTTCGCGCTTGGCGCTCTCTGTATTCTGCGCCACCGGCGTGGTCGGCGCCTACCTCGGTCGGACTTTATTCGTTAAGAGCGTCGATCAGATCGGCGCGTCGCGGGCGCAATCGCTCAATAACTCTTCGCCGTTGGTGACCGTGCTATTGGCGGGGCTCTTTCTTGGCGAGCCGTTGACTTTAACCGTCGTAGCAGGCGTGATTCTGATTATCTCCGGGGTCTTTTTCGTTACCGATCCGGAGACGAAATCAAACGGCACTTCGCGGCGCGCGATCACGCTGCCCTCCGTGCTCGCGATAATTTGCTACGGCGTTGTGCCGGTGCTGAAGAAGTTCGGCACGGAGAACGGGCTGCTATTGCTGACTGTCGGCAGTCTGCTCAAGATCGAGCTCAAGTGGGAAAGAATCGCGCCGCAGAGTCTAACCTGTTTCATCGCCGCCGGCATGCTTTACGCCATCGGCTCGATCATGACGCTCAAGGCGCTGGTTTATGCGCCGGCGTCCATCGCCGCGCCGATCTGGAGCGCCCAGCCGATCGTAAGCTTCTTACTGGCCAAGGTCACGCTTAAAGGCATCGAAGAAGTCACTTTCAAGGATGGCATCGCCGCGGTGCTGGTCGTCTTGGGGGTGTTGGTGTTACGGTGGGGGTGAGGAAATTCAAAATTAAAAATTAGAAATTAAAAAATTCGTCGGCGGCGTCGCTTCCCTCGCCCGCTTGCGGGAGAGGGTGAGGGTGAGGGCAAAACAATCGAGGGAAAAAACAATCGAGGGAAAACACATGCACAAAAAAATCACTCGGCGAGCTTTTTGCTCGATGCTCTTGGCTCTTCCCTTTCCAGTTCGGGCGCAGCAGCCAAAGAAAGTCCCGCGGATAGGGTATCTATCGCCGGGCAATCCAACTAATGAGTCCGCCCGTGCCGAGGCAATTCGGCTGGCTCTGCGCGAGCGTGGCTACATAGAAGGACAAAACATCGCCACCGAGTACCGATATTCGGAGGGGAAGATCGATCGGGCTCCTGAGCTTTTGGCCGAGCTGGTGCATCTCAAGGTCGATGTCATCGTGGTAGGACCGGACCGGTGGGTCTGGGCGGCCATGAATGCGACCAAGACGATTCCCATCGTTATGGCGGGCGGTGGGCTCGATCCTGTCGAGGCAGGCAGTGTTGAAAGCCTTGCCCGTCCCGGCGGCAACGTCACCGGCATTACAAACCTTGGCTCAGAACTCGGCGGGAAGCGGCTGGAGCTGCTCAAAGAAGCCGTACCCAAACTTGCCCGTGTCGCGGTTCTCTACAATCCGGACGCTCCGGGACCTTCACGCGAGGTGAAAGAGCTTCTCCCGGTCGCGGCGCGCGCGCTGCGGTTGACTATTCAGCCTTGGGAGGTACGAGCTGCGGACGATTTCGACAGGGTATTCGCTGCGCTAAACAAGCAGCGCCCGGATGGACTCTATGTGGCCGGCGGCGGCGCACTAATGGTTACTAACCGAAAACGGATTTTGGGCTTTGCGTTAAAGAGCCGGTTACCGTCGGTGTATAGCAACAGTCCATTTGTAGATGCCGGTGGGCTCATGTCCTATGGGTCGGACCAAGCGGAGAACTACCGGCGCATCGCATATTTCATCGATAGGATTCTGAAGGGAGCCAAGCCGGCCGATCTGCCGGTGGAGCAGCCGATGAGGTTTGAGTTTGTCATCAATTTGAAAACAGCCAAGCAGATCGGCCTGACGATTCCGCAGTGGACGCTGATGAAGGCGACTAAAGTGATTCAATAAGGCAAAAGTAAAAATTAAAAAAGCAAAACGAAGATTTCGGATTTAAGGAACACGTTGAAATGACCATTTTGATTGGGGCTCTTCGGTATCCATCCAACACGCCCTAAAGTTCGCATCGTCGCACTGAAGCGACCGCTGTGCCGCGGTCGTCTACTTGCTAAGCGCTTCGGATGCTTCCTTGTGCTACTCAGACACCTTTGGTAAAAATAACTATGTATTTTATGCGCGGGCGGAGATGACATGGTTAAGCAAGAGATTCATAGCAGCCGGCTCACCTATGAGGATTACCTTCAGTTTCCCGACGATGGGAAACGTCACGAAATCATCGAGGGGGATCACTATGTAACCCCCGTGCCAAAAACTAAGCACCAGAGAATATCGGGCAACCTGACGACGGCTTTGAGAACTTTCATTAAAAAACACGCTCTAGGGGAGGTTCTTACCGCGCCATGTGACGTGATCCTCTCGGATGAGAACGTGGTCCAGCCGGACCTTTTATTTGTCTCCACTGCACACGCTGCCATCGTGACGCAAGACAACATCCAGGGCGCGCCGGATATCATGGTCGAAATCCTTTCCGAGTCGAGCCGCAAAAAGGACGAAGTGACGAAGCGCAAGCTCTATGAACGATTTGGCGTCCAGGAGTACTGGATCGTCGACCCGGAACTGGAGATCGTAAAGATTTTCAAGCTAACGCAACATAGATACGGACGCGCCTCAGAGCTGAGCAAAGAAACTAACGATGTCCTTACTACGGAACTTCTGCCCGGTTTTGATTGCGCCGTTAGTGAAATTTTCGAGTAAGTTCCTGCGTTCCTAACCTCAATTAACCAAGCCGCTGCGCGAGCAGGGTGTTGCCCCCGCCTTAGAATACAATGGACCGAAGGAGATGGTCACCGCCTTTGGAATTTCCATTTAAGTGGTTTTACACTGCCAGCAGCGTGGTCAACGAAAAATAAGCATCGCGCCACTTAAAGTTTTGGCGGACCTTCGCGCAAGAGAATCCAAATTACCGTGACCCCCGCAAAGCATGCCCTGAGCGAAGTCGAAGGGGCACCAAGAACAAAAAATTCGAAATCCGAAACTCGAAATCCGAAACAAATTCAAATGTTCAAAAAACACAAAATTCCAAACAACTTCAATTTGGATTCGGCGTTTTGGATTTTCTTCGGTTTTGTTTCGGTCCGCGGGGCTGCTTTCGTGCTTCGGATTTCGGATTTATCCTTTTGGGGTTTGTTTCGATCGGCGGGGCCTCTTTCGATATTCGGATTTTGGATTTGCTTCGCTGGTTGCGTGGCGCGATAACATATATCGTCACTTCAGTATTTCGGATTTCTGGAGGAAGCGATGAGCGTGGGTAGAGATTATTTTGAGATCGAGGCGGAGTTAAAGAAGCGCATTGAGGGCGATGTTCACTTCGACAAGTTTTCGCGCCTGCTTTACTCCACCGATGCGTCGATTTATCAGATCGAGCCGATCGGCGTCGTCGTACCGCGCGACAAGCGCGATGTCCAAGCCGTGATCGAGATCGCCAATCGCTTGGGCGTGTCGGTTTTACCCCGCGGCGGCGGGACTTCTTTGGCTGGGCAGACCGTCGGCCACTCCATCGTCTTGGACTTTTCCAAATACATGCAAAACGTCTTGGAGGTCAACAAAGAAGAACTGTGGTGCCGCGTCCAGCCGGGATTGGTGCAAGACGAGCTTAACGCTCACGTACGACCATTGGGGTTGCAATTCGGTCCCGATACCTCGACCTCCAATCGCGCCACCATCGGCGGCATGATCGGCAACAATTCCGCCGGCGCCCATTCTCTCACCTACGGCAAGACTTTGGACCATGTCATTGAGTTGACGATGCTGCTTGCCGACGGCAGCGAAGTGGTCTTGAAGGATTTTTCTCCGGATGAAGTGGAGCGCAAAAGCAAAAGCGACACCATCGAGGGACGCGCGTATCGCGAAGTATTCCGTCTGGCGCAGCAGAACAAAAACGAAATCCTGGCGCGTTATCCGAAAATCATGCGGCGGGTGTCCGGTTACAATCTTGATGAATTCATTAAACCTCAGCCTTTTAATCTCGCGCGCATGATCGTCGGTTCGGAAGGGACTTTAGCGACCATCGTCGAAGCCAAGATGCGCTTGGTGCCCAAGCCCAAGTGGACGGCGATGGATGTGATTCACTTCAACGACGATATCGAAGCGCTGGAAGCAGCGCAGGCGATTCTCAAAACCGCGCCCTACGCTCTGGAATCCACCGACAGCATGATTCTCGATCTGGCGCGCGGAAACATCGTGCAATCGCAGCGTTTGGGTTTCGTCCAGGGAAACCCGAGTTCGCTGCTGATGGTCGAGTATGCTGGCGAGACAGAAGAAGAGGTGAGAAGCCAAGTCCATAAGCTCGAAGAAGTCCGCAAGCGCCAGAACATCGGCTACGCGGCGACGCTCGCGTTCAAGCCCGAAGAGGTCAAGGCGATTTGGGGCGTGCGCAAGGCCGGCTTAGGTTTGCTGCTCGGCACCAAGGGCGATAAAAAGCCCATCGCCTTCGTCGAGGATGCCGCGGTGGAACCGTCCAAGCTGCCGGAATTTATCAAACGCTTTCGTGAAATCGTCGCACGCCATGACACCGTGGCCGGTTACTACGGACACTGTTCGGTGGGCTGCATGCATATTCGCCCGCTGATCAATCTTAAGGACGAGAGCGAGCGAAATAAAATGGTGTCCATCGCCAACGCGATCTGCGATCTCGTGTTGGAGTTCAACGGCGCCATGTCCGGCGAGCATGGCGATGGACTAGCGCGCAGTCACTTCAACGCCAAACTATTCGGCCCGGCGCTATACGATGCGTTTCGCCAGGTGAAGCGCGCTTTCGACCCGAAGAATCTTATGAATCCCGGAAAAATCGTCGACTCACCGGCGATGACGGAGTCGCTCAAGATCAGTCCGCAATATAAAACCTGGGAGCCGCGCACGACCTTGGATTTTAGCGAGCAAGGCGGCTTCGTGCGCGCCGTCGAGATGTGCAGCGGCATGGGCGAGTGCCGCAAGAAACTCGACGGCACCATGTGTCCGTCCTACATGGGCACGCTGGATGAAGAGCATTCCACGCGCGGGCGCGCCAATGCGCTCAGGAGCGTGCTGTCGGGCAAAGTGCCGAAGGAAGAGTTTACCGGCAAGCGCTTGTACGACGTGATGGATCTTTGCCTCGAATGCAAAGCCTGCAAGGCCGAGTGTCC
>JAERMN010000558.1 GCA_016844625.1 Deltaproteobacteria bacterium | reverse complement strand
CGCGGATTCAAAAGCGGCTCGACTTTCCGTTGATCATTCGCGCCTCGCGCACGCTCGGCGGCAGCGGCGGCAACTTCGCTTACGATGCCGGGGAGTTCAAAGAAGTCGTGCAAGCCGGTTTGGCGATCTCGCCAGTGCATGAAGTCTTGATCGAGGAGTCGGTGTTGGGCTGGAAGGAATTCGAGCTCGAAGTGATGCGCGACCACAAGGACAATGTTGTGATCATTTGTTCCATCGAGAACTTCGATCCGATGGGCGTTCACACCGGGGATTCGATCACCGTCGCGCCGGCGCAGACGCTGACGGATAAAGAATATCAAATCATGCGCGACGCCTCGCTCCGGGTCATCCGCGAAATCGGCGTCGACACCGGCGGCTCGAACATTCAATTCGCCGTCAATCCCAAAGACGGCCGCATGGTGGTGATCGAGATGAACCCAAGGGTGTCGCGCAGTTCGGCCTTGGCGAGCAAGGCGACGGGGTTCCCAATCGCTAAAATCGCGGCGAAACTGGCGATCGGGTACACGCTCGACGAGATCCGTAACGACATCACACGTGAAACGCCAGCAAGCTTCGAGCCGACTATCGATTACGTGGTGACGAAAATTCCGCGTTTCACTTTTGAAAAATTTCCCCAAGCTAAAGACTTGCTGACACCGCAGATGAAATCGGTGGGCGAGGCGATGGCGATCGGCCGGACTTTTAAAGAATCTTTACAAAAGGCGATGCGCTCGCTCGAGATCGGCTCCTATGGTTTCGAGCCCAAGGTCGACTTGTCGGATGCCAAGAGACAGGAATCGCTCGGCATCGTTCACGAAAAGCTGCGCCTGCCGAACTCCGCCCGCCTGTGGTATGTCGGTGACGCCTACCGGCTCGGCATGACGACCGAAGAGATTTTTCAGTTATCGGCTTACGATCCGTGGTTCCTCGAAAAAATTCGCGAGCTGATCGTCACCGACGGAGAAATTGTGAATTTCGCTGGCAAGGAAATAGACGCGCCAACGCTACGCGGCTGGAAGCAAATGGGCTTTGCCGATGCGCGCATCGCCAAGCTCACTGGCACGACTGAAGATGAGATTCGAAAACTGCGCAAACGGCAAGGTGTCGAAGCGGTTTTTAATTCGGTCGACACTTGCGGCGCGGAGTTCCAAGCCTTTACGCCCTATCTATATTCGACCTACGAAGGCGAAGACGAGTCTAAACGCTACTGCTGCGTGCATGCGGCGTTTGCGCTCCGAGAAGAAGGCTACGAGACCATCATGGTCAACTGTAACCCGGAGACGGTGAGCACGGACTACGACACGTCGGATAAGCTTTACTTCGAGCCCTTGACGATGGAAGAGGTGATGAACATCGTCGACCGTGAGAAGCCCGACGGGGTGATCGTTCAGTTCGGCGGTCAGACGCCGCTCAAGCTCGCTTTGGCGCTGGAACGCGCCGGCGTGCCGATCATCGGCACGTCGCCCGATTGCATCGATTTGGCGGAAGACCGCGAACGCTTCTCGCAGCTCATCAATCAGCTCGGCATCAAGCAACCCGATAACGGTATCGCCCGCTCCTTCGCCGAGGCGTTCAAGATAGCCGAGGGACTCGGCTATCCGGTGTTGGTCCGGCCTTCCTATGTTCTTGGCGGTCGAGCCATGCAAATCGTTTACGACGGCGCATCGCTCAAGGACTACATGACTCATGCGGTGTCGGCCTCTCCTGAGCATCCAGTATTGATCGACAAGTTTCTCGACGACGCCATTGAGATTGACGTGGATGCGCTGGGGGACGGCGACGACTGCGTCATCGGCGGCATCATGGAACATATCGAGCGCGCTGGCGTTCATTCCGGCGATAGCGCATGCAGTCTGCCACCCAAATCGATCGGTCAAGACGTCCAAGACGAGATCCGCCGGCACACGTTGGCGCTTACCAAAGCGCTCAACGTGCGCGGTCTGATGAACGTGCAATTTGCTGTGCAGGGAAAGAATGTCTTCGTCCTCGAAAAGAATGTCTTCGTCCTCGAAGTCAATCCGCGCGCATCGCGTACCGTGCCCTTCGTCAGCAAAGCGATCGGCGTGCCATTAGCCAAGCTGGCGGCGCGCATCATGGTCGGCAAGAAGCTCAGAGAGATCGGACTGATACGAGAAGTTTTGCCAAAACATATTTCAGTCAAAGAAGCGGTTTTTCCCTTCAATAAGTTTCCTGGCGTTGACACGCTGCTCGGGCCGGAGATGAAATCCACCGGCGAAGTGATGGGCATCGACGAGTCGTTCGGTATCGCTTTTGCCAAAGCCCAGTTGGGCGGAGGTATGCGGCTACCCAAAACTGGGCGAGTTTTCATTAGCGTACGCGATGAGGACAAAGCGGGCGTGACATCCGTGGCACGGCGACTCCAAGGCGTCGGTTTCGAAATTGTTGCCACCCGAGGCACGGCTGACTATTTCAGGACAAGAGGCATTACCTGCGAACTAGTCGGTAAAATTCAACAGGGCAGCCCCCATATCGGTGATAGAATCAAAGCCGGTGAAATCGCCATGGTCATTAACACGCCTGAGGACGCTCGCTCCCACGCGGACTCGTATGCCATACGCCGCTGCACTCTAGATTACCAAGTACCATTTTTTACCACAGTCGCCGGAGCGGAAGCGGCGGCAGAGGGAATCGAGTATCTAATTATGGGCGATTTCGACGTCAAAGCGTTGCAGGATTATGGCGCGGCCAGTTCGTGATCGAGGTCGCGGCAAAAACAGAATCGCTTTTGAGACCTGGGTGACCGTCGACGGTGAGCGACTCAATGACTGCCGTCACTTCCAACTCGCCAAATAAACCGAGCGATCAGAATCGTCTTGTCACTGTGCGCCAAGGTCTGCGCGCCTTGGCGACCCCGGTTCAGGACTTGAAAGGCGTCGGACCGAAGCGCGCTGAGCAGCTAGAAGCGGCCGGTTTGAGCACCGTCGAAGACATCCTCTATCACGTGCCGTTTCGCTACGAAGACCGGCGCCAATTAAAAAAAATCGCCGCGGCAGTATTGGGACAGGAAGAGAGTTTCATCGGCGAGCTGGTCATGGTGCAGAGCCGGTTCATTCCGCGCCGGCGCAGGCAGATGATGACGGCGATTTTGCGCGACGACACGGCAGTACTCGATCTGGTTTGGTATCGTGCGCCGAGTTTTTTAGTCAAGGGCCTCGCTAAGGGCCAGACGCTGCTCGTCCATGGAAAAGTCGAGCGCGGCACGCAGATGAGAACGCGCATCGTCCATCCCGACTTTGAAGTGATCGATGCCGGCGACGATCAGAACCTTCAGCGGGTGCTGCCGGTTTATTTGCGACCGGGTGGTTTACCGTTATCGTTCATTCGTAAATTGACTGTCCAGGCGACCGCGGAATACGGCGGCTACCTGCCCAATCGGCTGCCCCCGGTAATTGCCGGCCGCCAAGGGTTACTCTCCATCCCCGTCGCTTTAGCGCAACTGCACCAACCGCCGCTCAACGCTGATGTCGAGTCCTTGAACGAGGCAAGGTCACCGGCGCATCGTAGTATCGTTTTCGAGGAGCTGTTCTTTTTGCAATTGGGTCTCGGGCTGCGCAAGCTCTCGCGGCGGCGTAGTTCGGGACTCAGTATGCCGGCGCGTGACGGCAAGCTGTCCGCGCGCATGTGTACGTTGTTGCCGTTTAAGCTCACCGGCGCCCAAGAGCGAGTGCTGGGTGAAATCCAAGGTGATCTGGGTGCCGATCATCCCATGCAACGGCTGGTGCAGGGCGATGTCGGATCCGGCAAGACCATGGTGGCTTGGCTGGCGTCGCTGCAAGTGATCGAGCAGGGCTACCAGGCGCTCTGGATGGCACCGACGGAAATGCTCGCCGAGCAGCATTTCCGAAATTTGCTGAAATTCGCCGATTCTCTGGGTATTTCGTCGGCGCTGCTCAGCGCATCGACGCCAGCGCGAGAACGAAAGGTTTTACTGCAGCGCATTGCCAGCGGTGAGATCAAGTTCGTCGTTGGCACCCATGCCTTGATTCAAGACGATGTCCGTGTGCCGCGCATGGGTTTGGGCGTCATCGACGAGCAGCATCGCTTCGGCGTCATGCAGCGCTTGTCGCTGCAGCAGTTGGTCGGTGACGGGGTGGCGGCGCGCGCGCCGCATATGTTGCTGATGAGCGCGACACCGATCCCGCGTAGTCTCGCCATGGTGCTCTACGGCGACATGGAAGTTTCCTATGTCGACGAAATGCCGCCGGGGCGGACGCCGATTCGAACCGCAGTCTTTGCTGAACGGGAGCGCAAGCAGCTTTATTCCATGGTGCTCGAAGAGCTCAAGCGCGGCCATCAGGCGTTCGTCGTCTTGCCCTTAGTTGAGGCCTCGGAGCAGCTGCAAGAAGTGCGCGACGCCACACAGATGGCCGAGAAAATGCGCCAGACAATGTTTAAGGATTTCGGTGTCGGTCTGGCCCATGGCCGGATGAAGACTGAAGAGCGCGACGGCGTGATGCGCGAGTTCCGCGACGGCAAGTTGAGTATTCTCGTCGCCACCACGGTCATCGAAGTCGGCATCGACATTGCCAACGCGACGGTTATCGTCGTCGAGCACGCCGAACGTTTCGGCTTATCGCAACTCCATCAACTGCGCGGCCGAGTCGGGCGCGGCAGCGCGCCGGGTTTCTGCTTTCTTGTCAATCACGGCGCCGGCGGCGCGGTCGCCGGGGAGCGCCTGCGCGTGATGGAAAAGGAAACCGACGGCTTCAAAATCGCCGAAGCGGATCTTAAACTGCGCGGCCCGGGAGAACCGCGCGTTTGCTGATCGAAGCGCGTAAAGAAGCCTTGGCGTGGCTGGACAACGACCCGCAGTTAAAAAACAAAGAGTCCGCCGGCATGCGCGAGATTCTGAAACATCGTTGGGGCAAACGCTTGCAGTTGGGAGCGGTGGGGTAGGGTGATAACTATTTCGAATTCGTCAGCTAACCGCACTCTGGTCACTGCAAAGATGCAATAGGCAAAATTGGTCTGGAATTATGCGGAGAAAATTTTCCAAAGAATAGCGACCGTCATGGCGAGATTAAACCCAATCATCCATTTCACGACGGCCATGTCGCCCGCGATCCGCGCAAACCGATTTTCATAGCTCGCCACGGCTTCAGCTGCTTTGCGGGCTTTCTCTTCGCTGGCCCCCAGCTTCTTTCAGCGCGTCGTAGACCTCCGAAATCATCGTGCTCATGGACTCAAAGTAGCATTTTTATGGGTTCGTGCGCTACCCACACAATCGGTGCAGAGAAAGGCGCTTCTCAAGATAGATTCAAAGATACTCGCGCGATACCGAAACGGA
>JAERMN010000111.1 GCA_016844625.1 Deltaproteobacteria bacterium | reverse complement strand
TCGAAGTCGCGGCGATCCCCGGAGGCATGCCCGGTTTGTGGCTCGGCGTAGAAACCTTGGACGAGATCCTCAAAACCAAAGGAATCGAGTTTAAGTGAGGGCTCGCATTCGATCGAGTCTCCATATTATTCCCTCGCCCGCTTTGCGGGAGAGGGCGAGGGTGAGGGTGCTGTCGCGAGACGGTCTGGCCCTCACCTCAATCCTCCCAGAGGGCGAGGATGTAAGATTTTCCGAAACGCTTTGAACAGCTTGAACGGAGCGCAGCGATTGAACGTTTTGAACAAGTTTCAGCCCTCGCCGGCATCCGCGTCCTCGATCTCACCCGCGTCCTCGCCGGTCCGTACTGCACGATGTTTCTCGGCGATCTCGGCGCGGAGGTCGTCAAAGTCGAGCAGCCCGGTGTCGGCGACGACACGCGCGGCTGGGGCCCGCCTTTCGCCGGCGGCGAGAGCGCCTACTTTCTCTGCACCAATCGCAACAAAAAAAGCCTCACCGTCGATCTCAAATCGGCTGAAGGCATCGCATTGATTCGACAACTGGCGGAGCGCGCCGATGTTTTGATCGAGAATTTTCGCCCCGGCGCGATGGATCGTTTGGGTCTCGGCGAAAAAGAGTTGCGTGGGGCGAATCCGAAACTGATTTACGCTTCACTCTCAGGCTTCGGCGCTGACGGGCCGATGGCCGACACTCCTGGCTACGACCTGATCGTTCAAGCCTGGGGCGGCTTGATGAGCATCACCGGCACGCCTGAGAGCGGTCCGCTCAAAGTCGGCGTCGCGATCATCGACTTGGTCGCCGGCTTGATGCTGGGAAAATCGATCGTCGCGGCGCTTTACGCGCGCGAGAAAATCGGCGTTGGGCAAAAGATCGACACCTCGCTGCTCGAAGCTGAAGTCGCCACGCTCATCAACGCCGGTAGCAACTATCTTGTCGCCGGCAAAGTTCCCGGCCGCTGGGGCAACGCGCATCCGACAATCGTCCCGTATCATTTGGTGCTCGGCGCGGCCAGCGAGTCAATTTGGCAGCGGCTCTGCCCAGCTCTCAATCGCGCCGATCTTACTGACGACCCGCGCTTCGCCAAGAATGCTAATCGTGTGGAAAACCGCAAAGAGCTGATCGCTATCCTCTCTGGAATCTTCATGACGCGCACGACAGCGGATTGGGTAGCCGCGCTGAACCAAGCGGACGTCCCCTGCGCGCCGGTGCAAACCATTGATCAAGTTTTCGCCGCGCCGCAAGTGCTGCATCGAAACATGGTGGTCGAAGTGGACCATCCGACCGCGGGTAAACTTCGCTTGGCCGGCATCCCGGTAAAATTTTCCGCAACGCCAGCCTCAGTGCGACTACCACCGCCTTTGCTCGGTGAGCACAATGACGATGTGCTGGCATCATGGCTAAAAATGAATGAGCGGGAAATTAACGACCTCAGAGAAAAAAAAATTATATGATTTCACAGCGCCACATCGAAATTGCTTCCCCAAAAATCCTACCCCTTCTCCCTCTGGGAGAAGGTGGGGATGAGGGCAACACGACACTTCGACCCTCACCCTTCCCTCTCTCGCAAACGGGCGAGGGTGATTATGAAAACGGGCGAGATGTATTCGAGAGCTCAGATCAAAGACAACAAGCGGAGCAATAATGCACAAAGGCAAAACTTTTGAAGAGTTTCATGCTGGCGATCGTTATCAAACCGGCCGTCGCACGATCACTGAACACGATATTCTTACTTTCGTAAACCTGGTTGGTCTCACCGAGCCGCTGTTCTTAGACATGGAGTTCATTCGCAATGAAAGTCTGTACGGCGAGCGCATCGCGCCGGGGAGTCTGACATTCGGCATGGCGGAAGGACTCACGGTACAGACCGGACTGATTCACGGCACGGGCATGGCATTCGCCGGCCTCGATAAGATGCGTCTGTTCGGCCCGGTGAAAGTCAACGATACCATTCAAGTCGAGATCGAAGTGTTAGACAGCAAACCGGTGCCAGCGCGCAGTGGCGGCATCGTGCGCTACCGCCAGTGGGTCAAAAACCAGCGCGGCGAAACCATCATGGAGTATGATGTCGCACGGTTGATCCGCGGCGGCGAAGTCAAGTCAGGAGTGAATAGTAAGGAGTAAGTAGTTCCCGATCTCCTAACTACTTACCATTTACTACTGACTCCTTACTGGCGACAATAAACCGCGGCACGTTAAACATAAACCGAACGAGAAATAACCATGAGCAACAGGCAAATAAACTTCGGCATCCTTCTCCCCACCCGCGAGGCCATCATGTCGGGGTGTGCCGATCCGTCGAGTCTTTATCACATCGCCGAACGAGCCGAGGCATTAGGTTTTCACTCCGTCTGGGTCGGCGACAGTTTAACCGCACGGCCGCGTATCGACGCGCTCACCACGCTCGCCGCCGTCGGCGCGCGCACCCAGCGCGTGCGTTTGGGCACAGCGATATTTCTCGCCGCACTGCGCAATCCGATCTTGCTCGCTTATCAACTCGCCAGCCTCGACTGGATGACCAGCGGGCGCGTCGACCTCGGCGTCGGCTACGGACGGCCAAAGGAACCAGTCTCGGAGCACGAGTTCGAAATCTTGGGATTGAATCCGAGCGCGCGCATGAAGATGAGCGAAGAGATCGTCCAAGTGATGCGCCGGCTGTGGCGCGAGAATGACGTTTCTTATGAAGGCAAGTTTACGCGCTTCGAACATGTCACCATCGAACCCAAACCCACGCAACCGGGCGGCGTGCCGATCTGGCTCGCGTCAAACAATGTCGAGCCTGGACTGAAGCGGGTCGCGCGGCTCGCCGACGCTTGGATCAACAACATCAAATCGCCGGAAGTTTTTGGCGAATGCTGGCAGAAGATTCGCGCCTACGCTGCCGACGCCGGGCGCGATTCCAATTCAATTCATCCCGGCATCTACTTCACCTTGGCCGCGGGCGGCAAAGAAGCCATCGTCGAAGGCCAGCAATTTCTCGCGCAATATTACAACCGTTCCTACGAAGCCGTCGCCAACGCCATGCTCTGCGTCACCGGCTCGTGGGATGAAGTGATCGACTGGATGGAAAAGTATATCGAAGCCGGCGCGCATACCATCGTGCTGCGCTTCGCCGCCAACAACCAGCTCGCCACACTCGAAGCCTGCGCCGAAGCGCTCAACCGGCGCGGCTTACTTCAATGAAACCAGCGACGATTGGAACGGCTTGAACGATTGGAACGTTTGGAACGGCGCGCCGCGCCTCAGTTTCAATTCGGAATCCGCAGCACAACTTTGCCGAACTGCTGCGCCGTTTCGACACGATGTTGCGCCGAAGCGGCGTCGCGCAGCGGAAAGACGCTGTCGATGATCGGCTTGATCCGCGACACGGTGAGAAAACTCAAGAGCTGGCGAAACTCTTCCCGGCTGCCGAGCGTCGAGCCATAAATTGTTAAGTGCTTGGAGAATATTGCGGCGATGTCGTCATCTGGCTGGCCGCCCGCGGTAGCCCCGCAGGTAACCAAACGCCCGCCGCGCGTCAACGACGCCAAGCTTTTGCGCCACACTTCGCCGCCGACACAATCAACGACCAAATCGACACCGCGCTGCTTAGTCAGCTCATTAACCGCTTCGACAAAATCTCGCTTGCGATGATTGACGGCATGATCCGCGCCAAGCTGCTTAGCGCGCTCCAACTTCTCATCGCTGCTCGACGTGACCATGACGTGGGCGCCGAGCCTCTTGGCGACTTGCAACGACGCACTCGCCACGCCGCCGCCGATGCCGATGATGAGCACGGTCTCGCCGGGTTTTAACTTTGCGTTGGTGATCAGCATGCGCCACAGCGTAACGAACACCAGCGGAAATGCCGCGGCCTCTTCGAAGGAATATCCCGCTGGAATCGGGAAACAGTTCTCAGCCGGCAAGCGGACAAATTCCGCGTAGGTTCCTTCCAGCCGCTCGCCAAGCACGCGCAGGCGGATGCACATCCAATCATTGCCGGTCAGGCAAAACTCACACTGGCCGCAGCCGGTCGGGGGATAGAGGCACACCGCGTCGCCGGGCTTTAGGTTAGTTACCTTCGCGCCGACTTCGACGACTATTCCAGCGCCGTCGGCGCCGAGAATATGGGGTATCTCAAAGATTTGCCCGGTCTGGCCGAGCCGGTTCCAAATATCAATATGATTGATTGCCGCCGCCTTTAGTTTAACGATGACATCGTTGGGTTCAGCAATCCTCGGTTCGGCGGCGTCTTCGTAAAAAAGTTGCTCGATACCGCCGTAGCCGTGCATGCGAACTGCTTTCAAATTGCCTCCTTCACAACACGAACGGTGGTAACAAGGCAAATTAGCGATGTCAAATCAGCGACGCGGTTTTAGTTCGATTTGGCTAGAGCGACCTTCTTGAGAACTCTCGAAGATTGTGGCGGTGGGCCGCCCCTAGGCGCACACCATGCCGGAAGCTGAAAAAGAGCGCGCGAAATCTTACGCGCGGACGAATGAGCTGCCCAGCAGCAAGCAGAAGTGTACGATGAAAATTTTTCCAAAGGCGCCACCGCCGAAAGTTTTTATCGGGGGTCGAGGTCCGATCTCGCCTGGATTCCCGCTTAAAGCATGCGGGAATGACGGAACTCGGAAAGGAATTTCGCTTAACGCAGCACAGGGTGACGAATTAGACGCAACGAGCGAAATTCTTCAGCGCGGAATCGATAGTTGGGTAATTCGAACTGCTAGTTTTTAAGGGGAGGGGTGTCCCCTTTGGGGAGAGGGGACACCCTGGGGGTATGGCCGCAAACGTGAACCGAGGAGGTAGCGCTCACGCTGCGCTCGGGAAACACTTGTTGGCCGGCGACGCGCCGGCGAAATTGTTAACGCATCCGATTCATGGAGTACTGAAGTTTTTTCAGTTCGCCTTCTAAGTACATGTCTTTAATTTGATGACGGTCCATATGCGCTTCAAGCAATTCCGCGGGAAACATTTTCGCGCCGCATCGGTGACATACAACCGCCTGATAAGTCGCGTTCTCGTGGTGAATCTCGTAGCTATCGTTGCTGGCTGTAGCTTCCATATTGTCCCTCTCTGTCGATCGATTACCGTTCGCTTCATACTTTCGGAGCAATTGACATGCCAGCCTGAGAGACCTTTTGATGATTGGCTAACTTGTTGATATTTCATGCTAAAGCCTGGCATCGTTAGATGGCTGCGAGCATCCTTCGAACAACCCCGGCTAACTATGATTGTGCAGCCCTGACAGTTTTGTGCCCTTGGCGATCAGGACCTGACCTATGACGAACCCACCCGACGAAGCGTCCGATGAAATAACCTTTGTCGAACAGAAAGCCGGCGGTCACGCCGTCGGCATCGTCAGCCTAAACAACCCGCGCGCGCTTAACGCCCTCACGTTAGCGATGTTCAAAGCGTTGGAGCGTAAGCTGCTCGAATGGCGCGAGCGCCCCGACATCGCCTGCGTCGTTCTCCAGGCCGAGTCGGCGAAGGCATTCTGCGCCGGCGGCGATGTCAAGGCCTTAGTAACTACGCTGCAAAGCAGTTCTTCGCTCCAAGCGGCCGCTGAATTTTTTTTGCACGAATATTTTGTCGATTATCTGATCCATGTTTACCCCAAACCGATCCTCTGCTGGGCCGACGGTATCACCATGGGCGGCGGTATCGGGATCATGAACGGCGCGTCCTGCCGCGTGGTCACCGAGCGCGCGATGATGGCGATGCCGGAGATTGCCATCGGTCTGTTTCCCGACGTCGGCGGAACTTACTTTTTGAATCGCATGCCCGCCGGCGTCGGCCTGTTTCTCGGCCTGACTTCGGCGCGTTTTAACGGCGTCGATGCCGTCGCCATCGGCATGGCGGACCTGCTCATAGGCGCGGCGCAGAAAGGTGACATTCTAGCGGGCTTGTCCGCGCTGCGCTGGACTTCGGATGGCAGCGAAAACAAAGCGAGGCTGCGCGCTTACTTGGCGACATTTGCTCAAGCTATCTCCTTGAACGATTCAGAAATCCTAAAACGTCATGACACCGTCAAGAAGCTGACAGTACGATCGAATATTGGCGCCATCGACAGCGCCATGCGCGGCTCGAACAGCGACAACGAATGGATGAAGCAAGCCGTGCACGGCTATCTCGCCGGCTCGCCGACGTCGGCCCGAGCGATTTTCGAGCAGCTTGACGGTGGGAAGAATCTTTCACTCAAAGCAGTCTTTCTGCGCGAATGGGACATGGCGCTCAACTTCTGTGCTCAATCGGACTTCCGCGAAGGTGTGCGCGCGCGCTTGATCGATAAAGATCAGAGCCCCAAGTGGCACCCGCCGACGTTGGCGCAAGTTTCCCCAGCAGAGATCAAAAGATTATTTTCCAATCAGCACGGGCAAGGCCAACAACTCGCGCAGAAATTCGCGGCCCACGGCTTGAGCTGAGGACTCATAACGTAACGCTTGACAGCCAGAATCCTTCGCGAGATGTATGAGAACACTATGAGCACAAACCAGCCGATTGAAGTCGAGTTTCCCGTGATGCGCTATGACATCACTATGCCGCTCCTCGAAGGGCGCGTGCCGATCGATGGCGTGACTTTGAAACCGGTGAAATCATCATCGATGATCAACAAAGAAGATCCCAAGCTCATGGCCGGCGACTTTGGCCTGATGGATTTGAACATCGGCTATTTCCTGCCGGCCATCGAAGCCGGCTGGGAGATCATCGGCTTGCCGGTTTTCTCCAAGCGCAAGCCCGCCTACCAGCTTATCTTTTGTCATGCCGAATCCGGCATTCACGCGCCCAAGGATTTGGCCGGCAAACGCATCGGTTCACGCACTTACCGCACCGCGCTCACGGTGTGGGCGCGAGGATTATTGAAACAACGCCACGGCGTCGACTTCGCCAAGGTGCAATGGGTGCTGCAAGCCAAAGAAGTCTTCCCCGTCCACGACCGTAGCGCAAAAATCGAGTACGTCGACGAAAGCAAGAACATGTCGCAGCGGTTGATCGCCGGCGAACTCGACGCGATCATCACCGACATCTCGGACGCCAAGTTATTCGAGAATCTGGAAAACCATCCGAAGGTCAAGCGGCTCTTTGCCGACTACGTCGCCGAGGATCAAAAGCTCTATCGCGAAACCGGTATCTACACACCGGTGCACATGATCGTCATGAGCCGCAAACTCGATCGCGAGCGGCCCGAGCTCGCCGCCAAGTTCTATGCCGCCTTTGAAAAAGCCAAAGCGATCGCCTACGACGATAGCATGAGCGACCGCGGCGGTTTTTCCGTCGTCTATCTGCGCGAGAGAATGAAAGAGCAGCTGGCCACCTGGGGCGATCCATGGAAGTATGGCATCACGGCGAACCAGTCGACCATCGACACGTTCATCAAATACAATGTCGACCAAGGCATGATCCGAAAGTCAAGGTCGACCAACGACATCTTCGCCGCCGGTACGCTGGACACGTAACGCTGATCTGATGAATTGAACGGCCTGAAGGTTTTGAACGACTTGAACCCATTGAGCTTTGAACGATTGAACTTTTGAACCATTGAACCCAAGGAGACCTCAATGCTTTCGAGAGAAGACAACGAGTTGATCACCCAAACTGATGCCGGCACGCCGATGGGCAACTTGATGCGGCGCTACTGGTTGCCCGCGCTGCTGTCGGAAGAAATTTCCGCGCCCGACTGCGCGCCGGTGCGGGTGAAACTGCTAGGCGAAGATTTGGTCGCCTTCCGCGACACCCAAGGCCGCATCGGTCTGGTCGGCGAGCATTGCGCCCACCGCGGCACGTCGCTCTTTTATGGCCGCAATGAAGAGTGCGGCCTGCGCTGCGTGTATCACGGCTGGAAGTACGACGTCGAAGGCAACGTCGTCGACACGCCGGCCGAGCCCGGCGCAAGCGACTATAAGAAAAAGCTGCGCCACACCGCTTATCCGACGCATGAAACCGGCGGCGTCATCTACACGTACCTCGGCGCAAAAGAAAAGCAGCCGCTGTTTCCCAACTATGAATGGACCCAAGTGCCGCTGGAATTTACCTACGTGACCAAGGGCCTGCTTGAGTGCAATTACTTGCAGGGCCTCGAAGGCGAGTGCGATTCATCGCATCTATCCTTCTTGCACCGCGCCTTTAACCGGGATGGCAACCAGCCGCTTTATCAGGCCGACTCATCGCCGGTCTATGAAACCGAGGACACCGACTTCGGCGTGCGCCTGATCGCCACGCGTCAAGCGCCCGACCAACAACAATACGTGCGCGTTTCGAGCTTCGTCATGCCGGTGTACGGCTGCGTTCCCGCCGGACGCGCCGCCGGCGAGCTCGATGGTTATGAAATTCACACCTACGTTCCCGCTGACGATACCCATTGCTGGCGCTACGACATGGGATTTCGCCGCGGCCGCGCCGTGCGCGATGACGAAGTGCACCGGCGCAAACAGATCAATCCCGACTACACGCGTATTCGCAACGCGCGCAACCATTATCTGCAAGACCGGCAAATACAGAAAACCCAAACCTTCACCGGCATCCAGGACTTTCTCAACCACGACGCCTGCGCCACCGAGAGCATGGGCGCAATCTTCGACCGCAGCAAGGAACATCTCGGCGTCAGTGACAAGGCGGTCATCGCCGTGCGCAAATATCTTCTCACCACGGTGAAAGAGCTGCAGCATGGCAAGGAGCCGCCCCACATTGTCTACCAAGCCAAGAAAAACTGGTTTCCCCATATCGACTGTTTCGCCGATCTCCTGCCCGAGAAAATGACCTGGCAGCAGCATTTCGATTATCTGACGGAAGCGGCGCAAAAAGAAAACCCGGCGAGCTTCGCCGCGCAGCGGAAAGCCGCGTCGTAAAACGCCGATCGCTTAGATTCTATATTAACCCCGCCTCTTGAGGCGGGGTTAATGCGAGATTTATTTCTAGCAAACCAAGTAGGAGACACCATGAAGAAAACCAGACAACCGTCGCGCGGCGCCATCAAGCGCGCCGAAGAAGAATTGAAAATTGGCGCCAAAATATTGGAATGGGAGATCGGCGATCTCTGGGGCCACGTCGGCACCCGGCTGCCGGACGACGAAGGCATCGCCGTGCAAATGTTTCGCCGCCCCGAAGACGGCAAGAAAGACTGGCTGGTGCACTTCGATTACCAGCTCAACAAACTCGGCGGCGTCGGCACAGCGCCGCGCGAAGCGACCATCTACACGGAGATTTTCAAGGCGCGCCCAGATGTCCACGCCGCCGTCCACTCCCACGCGCCGATGTGCGTCGCCTTGAGTCTCGCCGACAAGACCGTCTCCTGTGTGCATATGCAGTCCGGCCGTTTCGGCAAAGGCGTGCCGATCTATCCCGATCCGATTTATATCCTTGATGACGGGATAAATCCAATGCGGTTTTGATCAAGGGGCACGGCATCGTCACCGTCGGCGCGACCATCGACGAAGCCTGCATGACCGCGCTCTACATGGAGCGCACAGCCAAGATCATGGCGATGGCGCAGCTCTTTGGCTTCAAGGGCGTCACCGATGAATTCATCGAGACCCTCGCCGGCAGCAAAGAGAAACTGCTGTCGCGCGCGAAAGTCAAACTGAGCCACTCCGCCGACTGGAACTACTACGCCGACCTGGTGAAAAAAGGCCAGCAGTGGACGCGCGGCTGGACATAAAAATTGTTTCGAGTCCCGCGTTTCGGGTTTCGTGTTTGGTTTACGCGCCAAGGAGAACTTGCTTAAGGCCTGGGCACGGACAACCATTCGGTTTCGGAAACTCCCGTAGGGGCGGGTTTGAAACCCGCCCTTGCGCGTTGAATCGCTTTTCGCAAGGAGCCAGACATGACAAACAAACTGTTGCCGATCTTGTTATTCTTCCTGCTCGTACCGCCCTCCGCGCGCGCCCAAGAAACTAATCTCGTCGCCTACGCCGGCTTCGCCGGTTTTCAGGCGCCGGTGTGGGCATCCAAGACACCCGCGGTCAACGCGATCAACCACGGCGCGGATCTGGTAATGATTTCCGGTTCGCTCAATTCTTTTCCTTACAGCTTCGTGGCGCAAAAAGAGATTCGCAAGCCGGAAGATTTGATCGGCAAGAAGATCGGCGTTCTCGCCATCGGCGGGGCGGTTGACACGGCGACGATTCTCGCCCTCAAAGCCTGGAATGTGCCGCGCCAGTCGGTGACGATATTGGCCGCCGGAGATTCGATGGCCCGCATCGCGGCCCTCGCCATCAAGGCCATCGACGCCAGCGCGCTGTCCTACCCTGATATCAATGAGGCGCTGCGCGTCGGCATGCACTCAATCGCGGACATGAGCGAGATGAAGGAAGCGTCGTTTCCGATGAACGTCGTGGTCGCGCGCCGCTCATTCCTAGAAAAAAATCGCGATACCGTGAAGCGCTTTCAGCAAGCCTACGCCGAAGGCATCTTGCAGTTTATGACCAGCAAAGAAAAAGGCCAGGCGGTGTTGTCTAAGTACCTTAGGCTAAAAAATCCCAAGGGAATCGAAGAGACCTACGAGTATTTCGCCAAGCGGTTTTCCTTTCCGACCCGCATTTCCGCCCTCGGGTTGCGTAACGCCCTGGAGATCACCCAGCAGCGAAATCCGGGAGCTAAGATAGACATGAACTTCAGCAAGTACATCGACGAAAGCATTGTCGACGAGTTGGAACGTGAAGGATTTTTCAAACGGTTGGCGGGGAAATAGCCGTCAGGATGACTGATTTTTCCTCCATCGATGCCTCGCCTTACGTCTTGTTTATTCTCCCCCCTCAAGCAAGAGACCGAGGGTGCCGTTTGACTTAGCCGGTGGTGCTGGATAAGAACCGAATAGTGTCTCGATCGAACTAACATTTAGAAAGGATTCCATCCCATGAGTACGATTTCAGCTTTGCTGTTTTGCTCTCTATTGCTCGCGAATGTACAGTCCGCATTTGGCCAGTCAGCGCAGACGGTCGCGGCGGCGAAAAAAGAAGGCGGCAAGATCATCCTCTACACGTCGATGGAGACTTTCACCGCCGACGCGCTGAAAAAAGCTTTCGAAAGCAAAACCGGCATACAGATGGAATATTGGCGCGGCGGGTCGACGGAAATCATGGACCGCGTGCTCAGCGAACATCGCGTCGGCAAACCGCTCTTCGACGTGGTCGCCACCACCGGCGATCACATGCAGCTGATGTTCAAAGAGGGCGCGTTCACCATATACGAATCGCCGTCGCTCAAAGACTTCGCCAAAGACGCCATCGATCCCAATCTTGGCGCGCGCTATCGCAACGTCCTCTACGGCGTGATCTTCAACAAGGCCGGCATCAAAGCCGCCGACGCGCCGAAGACGCTCGAAGATGTCGTCAAGCCGGAATATCGCGGCAAGCTGGTCATGCCGCATCCGGTCAACCACACGCTGACGACTCAGTGGCTAGCGAGCCTCGACAAGATCATGCCGAAGGAGCGCGCCGAAAAATTTATCCGCGACCTCGCCGCCGCCAAACCGGTCTTCGTCGAATCCATTGTCCCCGCCGCCGACCGAGTCGGCACCGGCGAGACGCCCATCGGCATCACTTTCGTGCGCTTTGTGCTCACCTACAATAAGCAAGGCGCCAGTCTCGACTATGTCCGCGACTACCGCATGCTCGGCGACGGCCAGTACATCAGCCTCGCCGCCAAAGCGCCGCGAACCAACGCCGGCAAAGCATTCATCGACTTTTTTCTCGAAGAAGAAAGCATGAAGATCCAGGCGGCCACTGGCGAGTTCGTCAACCGCCGCGGCGTTCACCCGCCGCTCCCGGACGCCGACAAGATCAAGTTCGTGCAGATGTACCAGTTCGGCAAGGAAGACTACGAGAT
>JAERMN010000110.1 GCA_016844625.1 Deltaproteobacteria bacterium | reverse complement strand
CCGCCCTACTCGCCGATGACGACTTCGCTCAAACCGGGGACGCCGGATTTGCTCGGTATTTCGTGGTCGCAGTACGGCGGCAAGACCGGCATCTGGCGCTTCATGCGTATCCTCGACGACACCGAGATCAAAGCGACGGTTTGCTTAAACGCCAAAGCGGCGGAATTGTTTCCCGAAGCCGTGAATCAGCTCAACGCCCACGGCCATGAAATTGCCGGCCATTCCTACACCCAAGATCTCGTGCTGCCCTATCTGAACTTGGCAGAAGAGAAAGAAGTGATTGAGCGCTGCCAGCGCATTATAGGCAACGCCGTTGGCACCGCACCGGTTGGCTGGTTCAGCCCGGTGGCCGCGCCGACCGTGCATACGGCGGAACTGCTCGCCGGCGCCGGTTTCATCTGGCACGGCGACTACAACGACACCGATCTGCCTTATGCATTTGCAACAGCGAAAGGAAAACTCGTCGCCATCGCTCACAGCGACTTCACCGATAACCGAACGCTACGCTCGAGCCCGCGCGATTTTTACAACGTTTATAAAGACACCTTCGACTATCTCCACAAGCACGAAGCGCCGTCGCTGCTCAATTTAACCGTGCACTGTCACTTCGGCGGCCGGCCGCTGATGTCGGCGATGCTGCATGAGTTACTGCGTTACATGAAAGGCTTTCCCGATGTTTGGTTCGCGCGCCACGACGAAGTCGCGCGCTGGGTATTGGCGCAGGATTAGCACACTTGGGCGGCTGAAATTTACCGCGCTGCTCCGTCAACTCGAAAGCCAAAACGCAGACATCGAAAGCGCGCTGCGCTCGGCTAAAACTCGCCGCGATAAAGACCCCGTTGGCCGCGCGCCTCTTCGACGCCGACTTCCAGGGAACGAATTTTTGCGCCCTGAAACTTTTTTCTCACCCCACGGCGAATTTGCTTGGCGACATACTCGGCTAAGAGCTCCGTGCTCGTGTTGGCGAGCGGCAGAAGCAACACATCGCGCTTCGGTAAGATAATTTTTTGCCGGCGATAGCGCACTTCAATCTCTTTGGCCCGCCGGCTCACTTGAAGTATCGGGCTCTTGGTTTGAATCAGCGTGCGATGATCCAGCGCATCGCAAATTCGCTTGACCATCGGCTTAAAGGTAATGAAGTCGAGCACCACGCCGGCGCGGTCCAACTCGCCTTCAAGCTGCACCGACACTTGATAATTGTGGCCGTGCAGCGGTTCTCGTTGGCCGTTGGCGAAAATCAAAAAATGCGCCGAGGCGAAATTGAAATAATCCTTCGCCACTTCGATGCTGAACGTTCGTGACATGGTCGGGACGTTAACCAAAAGCTCTCACCCTTTCAAGCAGAGGTGGTATCACAACAAAATGAAACCGTTGCCGGCTATGATTTTAGCTTGCATCTCAACAACGGAAGAGTTAGGTGAGAGGGCCATGTTGCTGCGGGAAGCCGTCGATTTACGGCTCGGCGAGATGACGGCGCTGATCGGCGCCGGCGGCAAAACCACGACGATGTTTCGCTTGGCCAAGGAGCTTCGGGAAGAAGGGCGCAAAATCCTATTGACGACCACGACCAAGATTTTTAAGCCCAGCAAGCCGCATGTCGATCGCTTGTTTTTGGTCGAGCAGATCGATGCTCTACGCGAAACCTGCGCGCCGATCCCCGCGCCCGTGGTCATCGGCGCTGGCAGTGCCGTGAGCGAAGACGGCAAACTTTTGGGCTTGCCGTCGCCCTGGCTCGATCAGTTGAACGATGGCAAATCATTTGACGCGATCTTAGTGGAAGCGGACGGCGCCGCATCGCGCTTGTTTAAAATTCCCGGTGACACCGAACCGGTGATACCGGCGAGCTGTCACCTGACCCTTTGGCTCATGGCGATCGGCGTATTAGACAAGCCGCTCGACGGCGCGTGGGTTCATCGAGTTGAACAAGCCGAGAAATTGTTCGGTCAAACTGTTGGCCGGCCGGTAACACAGGAACTTATCATTCAGCTCGTCAAACATACGGCGGGCTGTTGGAAAGGCATACCGTCGACATGCCGCAAAGTCGCTATCATCAACCAAGCCGATGGCCCGGAAGAAGTCACCGCCGCGCGCGGTCTGGGCGAGAAACTGCTCGCCTGCGGCGTCGAGCGAGTCGTGATCACTAGCTACGCGAGCGAAGAACCGGTCAAAGACATATTGCTGGTGTAAAACAGCCGACGAGACAACCACATGATCTCCGCCGTGATATTGGCCGCCGGCCGCGCCGAGCGAATGGGCGAGCCTAAATTGTTTCTGCCGTTGGGCGGTAAACCGGTGCTGCAGTGGGTCATCGAAAGCACTCTGGCGTCGGACTTGGACGAGATCGTTTGCGTCACCCGGGAATTGGAATCGGCGCGCCGCCAGATCAAACTTGCCGACGAGCGCTTGTTTTGGCTGCTCAATTACGCCGCGCACCGCGGTCAGAGCACGTCGGTGATCGCCGGCTTATGGGCGGTCAATCCAGAGAGCGACGGCGTCATGTTTCTGGTTGGCGATCAACCGTTGATTGGTAAAGAATTGATCAATTCCTTAATCGAAAAATTCCAAGAAAGTTCCGCCCTAATCGTCGCGCCGAAGTTTAAGGACGAAGCGCGCAACCCGGTTTTGTTTCGCCGCGAGCTGTTTCCCGATCTGCTAAAGCTCACTGGCGATCGCGGCGGACGGGCACTACTGGAAACCCATCGCAAGAAAACCGCACTAGTCGAGTGGAAAGATGAGGCTTCCTTCTTGGATATCGACGTGCCGGCCGATTACGAGCGGCTCAAGGGATTGGCGTAACAATCGACCACCGACTAAAACAAAATCCGAAATCCGAATTTCGAAATTCGAAACAAACAGGGACCAAAATAAATCCTAAACTCGGAAAATCCAAAACCTGGAATCCGAAACGGCTTTGTTTGGAATTTTGTATTTTGGCCTCATTTGAATTTGTTTCGAGTTTCGTGCTTCGGTCCGCGGGGCCGCTTTCGAGTTTATTCGTTGCGTATTCCGCGCCCCATCGCTTCGGAAATATGCTTCAGACCATCCCGTTCCAGTAACCGCAGCAAACCTTGGTTAATCCGTTTCACCGCGCCTGGCCCCTCGAAGACCCAACCGGTGTAAATTTGCACCGCGTTGGCTCCTGCTTTGATCTTGTCGTAAGCGTCCTGAGCATTGAAAATGCCGCCCACACCGATGATCGGCAGCCTGCCCTGGGTCCTCTGATAAATATGCGCGATAAATTTCGTCACCATCGCCGTGATCGGCCGGCCGCTCAAGCCGCCGGGCTCCGGACCATTCGGCGATTTCAATCCCTCGCGCATGAACGCGGTCGCATTGGTGGCAACGATGCCGGTCAAGTTCACCTGCTCGACCACTTCGATGATCTCGTCGACTTGGGAGAACTCCAGGTCCGGTGCGATCTTAACGAACACCGGTTTTATGACGATATTGGCGCGCGCCGACAGCGCGCGATTTTTTTCCTGCACCGCGGCGAGCAGGTCGCGCAGCAGACTCTTTTCCTGCAGGTCGCGCAAGTTGGGCGTGTTCGGCGAGCTGACGTTGAGAGTGAAAAAGTCGCCGTGGGGAAAAAGCGCTTCGAAGCAGGAGAGAAAATCGGCCACCGCATCTTTGGTCTCGACGATTTTCGTCCGGCCAATGTTCATGCCGAGTGGAATCTTCGGTCGCCCGTTACGCGCGCGCAAGCGGTCGAGCTTGAGCGCGAGCGCCGCCGCGCCTTCATTGTTAAAGCCGAGGCGATTGATCAAAGCGTCATCTTCGGGCAAACGGTAAAGCCGCGGCTTAGGATTGCCCGGCTGCGCCTGTGCCGTGATCGCGCCCACTTCCATGAAGCCGAACCCGAACGCCGAGATCATCTTTGGCGCCGTCACGTTTTTATCGAAGCCGGCGGCGAGCCCGACGGGATTTGCCAAAGTCAGCGGGCCGATCTTGACGATGAGGCGTTCGTCTTCGACTCGGTAAAAATCTTCCAGCGTGCCGTAGAGAAATTCTAGTCGCGCCAACAAGCGTAAGATGCGGTCGTGGCTCTCTTCCGGATCTTTGCGAAACAACCATGGGCGAATGATCGATTTATAAAGCATGGACATTGAAACGATGCAGCGGAAAATAAATTCGAGTCCAGCACCTTCGCTAGCTTGCCTGGCCGTGCCGGTGCGCTCTGCGTTTAAATAAAGCAGAGGGAGAGCCATAAAGGCTCTCCCTCTTGACGACGCAGCTCATCTCGCGCCGGCACACACGACCGGGAAACTAGATAAATTTATTTGAATTGCTCGGTTATTTTTTGCCTTACGGAATTGGCAAAGAGTGACTCGCGCAAAGCATGTCCTGAGCGAAGTCGAAGGGACGCAAAGCACGCCAAGTTCGGAGAAATAGAAAATTATTTTTCTTTGCGCTCTTGGCGTCTTGGCGCGAGAATGTTTTCCCTCGCTTATTTAAACGGCGCGCAGGGCGCCGGCGTCATGATCGTATTCTCCTGCATCACCAGGAACTCTCTGGTGGCCGGCGGCCAACCTTCCACGGTTTTGCTCGCTTCGGCGCGCAGCCGCGCGCGCTCGCCGGCATCTTTATAGGCCCAAACGTGAATATATTGATTGAGCGGGCCGATCATCGTCTGTCCGGCAAACACCAGCGGTGAAATCTTCGTGCGCGCCGGGATTACTTTGCCGAAACGTTCGAACACAGTCGGCATGCTCCCGGGCTGATAGGTGTAGGTGCGGAACTCATAAAGCTCACCCAACTTCTTTTCCGGTAGTGGCGGCGAGAACGGCGCCAGCTGGATGATTTTATTTTCTTGGGTGACGATGAACTCCTGCGTTTTTGGCGGCCACTTGCCGGTCTTGCGAGCCTCGGCGCCGATCCGCTCGCGGTCTGCAAAGCTCTCATAGGGCCAGACATGGGTCACACGATTGAGCCCGCCCACTTCCGAGCAGAATAGTCCGAGCAGCTTGGAAAATTGTAGCCGAGCGGTTAGCCCTTCGGCGAAGCGTTCGACGAAGTTGTTCGTCATCCCCGGTTTCAACACATAGGTCCTCATTTCGAGAAACATAACGCAGCCCTCCTTCGATTGGTTTTCTATCCTTTCCCACGAATGCCGCAACGATTGCAACAGGGACCAAACTCCCTTTGTTCACCCATAAGTTTCCAAACAACAGATTAAGCGACGAGCAAGTTAACTCGATACCTCCGATCACCAACGGCCAATCTTTCCGCGTCTAATCCGTCATCCCAAAGCCCCACGCACTTTGTGAAGTCACAGACGATCGTGATGTCAGAGTGAACAACCATGAACAACCGCTGTCAATTGTGTCGGACTGGGAAGTATTTCTGACATGATTTTGTCGTCAATTTTCCCGCAGTTTCCCGCGCTGGCTGGACCGCCGCTGGTATGCATGTTGCTCGAGAAACCATCTACGGCGCGGAGACTGTGTCGCAATACGCGCAGCCCTACGGATGTCATCCTGAGCGCTAGCGAAGGATCTGCTTTCCCCGATGCCTTAGCACAAAGCAGATTCTTCGCCTTCGGCTCAGAATGACATTGCGAGACAGTCTCGCGGCGGGAAGAAAGTATTACAGGGAAGCGAACGACAAAACCATGGACAATTTAAAGCCAAATAACGGCGAACCAAGCGAATCTAAACCGTCCTCATTCAGCCACCAACAAGATGTGCCGCTCGCGGACGAGGAAACCTGGAAATCTCCCTCCACGGCGAGAACGGTCGGGGACCAAACTCCATCCGGCAATACCTGGCCGGTCCATCAACGCCAGAAGCGGCCTCATTATTTGACCATCCGAGCGAAATTTCTGATCTCAACATCGGTTTCGGTTCTGTGGCTCTTGACCTCCTGGCAGCTAGCGCAACCTTGGCTGAGCGATCTCTCGCAAGTGACCGGTTATCTTGCCGCCGTCAGTATTATCTTCTTCATCGCGCTTTTGCCAGGTTTTCTAAACGCCCATATTTTGTCCAGCGTTATTCTCGACCGCCCGCCGACGCTCGAACTCGATCTCGACTATCCGTCCATTAGCCTGCTCATCGCCGCTTACAACGAAGCAGCCAATATCGCGGAGACCTTTCGCGCCATCGGCAAGCAAGATTACCCCGGCAAGATCGAGATCATCGTGGTCGACGACGGGTCCAGCGACAATACGATTGGCGTCCTGCGCTCGTTTAATCTGCCGAACTTGAAAATCGTCCAAGCCAACCACGGCGGCAAAGCGCGCGCTCTCAACCAAGGCTTAAAACATATCAACCACGATATCGTCGTCTGCATCGACGCCGATACATTTCTTCATCCGCAGGCGTTACGAAGAATCGTCGCGCGCTTTCTCACCGACCCGCCGGACACGGCGGCGGTCGCCGGCTGCGTTTTGGTAAAAAATTCGCGCTCGACTTTCATCACTCGCTTGCAGGAGTGGGACTACTTTACTGGGATTACATCGGCGAAAAGGCAGCAGTCGCTCTACCAAGGAACGTTGGTCGCCCAAGGCGCCTTCAGCGCGTTTCACAGCAAGGTGATTAAGGCGCACAAAGGCTGGCCCTCGGTGATCGGCGAAGACATTGTCATGACTTGGTCGCTGATCAAAAACGGCTGGCGCATCGGCTTCGAGCCTACCGCCATTGGTTTTACCGCGGCGCCGACCACCGCCAACGGCTTCTTCCGGCAACGCAAACGTTGGGCGCGCGGCATGATCGAAGGGCTCAAGCAGCATGGTTCTCTGGTCTGGAGCAGTTCTCGGCTGTCGGCGTTCTTTGTCGCCGTCGATTTCATCATTCCGATTATCGATCTCTTCTACGCTTTCGTCTTTCTGCCGGGCGTGGTGTTAGCCCTTTTCGGCCATTACTACATCGTCGGTCCTTTGACTTTGCTCGTGTTGCCCTTCGCCTTTCTGATCGTCATGGTCATGTACCAAAAACAGAAAGCCGTGTTCGACGAGCTTAACTTGAAAGTGCGGCAAAATTTCGCCGGATTGTTCGTCTACATGCTGATCTATCAAGCGGTCATGTCGCCCATCTGCGTGATTGGTTACGCCCAGGAACTATTGGGGATGACGAAACGTTGGTAAACAGTCGCGCCGTAATGTCAATTTTTCGACCGGCTATAAACTAACGCCGCGGCTAATCTCGAACCGCGCGATCGCCATCGTACGTCATGTTCCAATTTCACTCCAGCCGACAAATTTTTCTATATTGTCAAATGTGTTCCTGATATAATCGATCATGCGGCGGTTATACTTTCTTCGCGAACCGGCTCCGTAATAACGGAATAGATCAGACATGCATCTTTTATCGCTGCTTATTTTAGTTTTGTTGGCTCATCTGAGCACGCCGATGACGACTTCGGCGCAAACCGGCGCGGATTTGCAGCGGGCGATTGAGTCCTCGACCGACCGGACCGCTCAAGCCAAGCTGTACAAACAACTGGGCGACCTCTGGATTGCCGAAGACAAGCTGGAGCCGGCGGCCGATGCCTACTTGCGCGCCCTCGATGCTGGTCGCGACAGTTTCGCGCCAATGGAAAGAGTCCAGATTGCCATCTATCTCTCCTGGGCGGACCGGCTAAAGGAGTCCAAAAACGAACTAATATCTCTTCTCAAGCAAGAGCCAAAAAATCTCGCTGGCCGAACCCATTTAGCCCGCGTGCTCGCCTGGTCCGGTGAACTCGCCGAAGCGGTTATGGAAGCCGATACCGTTTTGCGCGACGCACCCGAAAATAAAGAAGCGTTGCTGGTCAAAGCCGACGCCTTGCAGTGGCAGGGACGTTACACGGAAGCGGTGCCGATTTATCGAAAGATCGTCGCGCGGGACGGTGACTTCGACGCCCGCGTCGGACTATCGCGTTCGCAGCTTGCACTCGGCGGCCGCACTGCGGCAGTAGAGAATCACAACGCGCTGCAAACGACCAATAGGCGGCAGCAGCGCGAGCTGGCAAAATTAACCGAAGCGATCGATCAGGAAACCCGGCCCACCGTCGACGGGCGTTACCATTACTACCACGATTCGGACCGTAACCACCTGAGCCGTTACTCGCTCACCAGTGGGTTTTGGCTTGGTGATCAAAAACTAGGTTTTAGCTTTCGCCATACCGAGGCCGATGACAAAACGAGAAGCAACCGCGCAGAAGATTTATCGCTCAAAACCTACGGTCGATTAACCGATAGACTCAGCGCGGGTATTGGTCTCGGACTTTCTGCCCTGCGCGATCGTCACACCAGCAGCTTTGCGACCGGCCATATCCGGCTCGACGCCAGGGTCTTGGGCGGCACGGTTGGCGCCAACATCAGCCGCGAAGTCGTCAGCGACACCGCCGAGCTGATCGAAAATCGGATTCGGCTCAATGCCCTGGGCATCAACTTCAATCAACCCCTAACCGACCGCGTTACGGTTAGCGGCAACTACCAGTACAAAGATTTTTCCGACGGTAATCATGCCAATGACTTACAGCTGGTTTCCCAATACGCG
>JAERMN010000109.1 GCA_016844625.1 Deltaproteobacteria bacterium | reverse complement strand
ACCGTCTTGCTGTGAATGTCGATGGATTCATTTCCCTTATGCGCGGTGACGCCGCAGACCCGACCGTCTTTGGTGAGCAGTTTGCCGCCTTTCGTCGAAGTAAGAATCGTGATGTTGGGAATCGTTTCGGCGGTTTTGATCAGCGCGGTCATCAAGCCTAGGCCGTTGTTGTCGGGCCGGTGCCAGCGCAGCACGCGGTTGCCTTCCTGCATTTTCATGTCGACCCATTTGGCGCCGCAGCTTTCGGCCCAGTGATAGAGATCGTGCAGCGTGTGCTCCAGATAATAACGCGCCCATGGTTCATCAGCCTGGCCGCCGCCCCACTTGACCCAATCTTCAAACGCCATGTCCGGTGTGTCTTCGACGCCCTGGGATTTTTGCAGCGGCGTGCCGACGATGCAGCAGCCGCCGCCGGAGATCGCCGCCGTGCCGCCGCAATCCGCCGCGCCTTCCAATACGATCGCTTTGCCGCCGGCGCGCGCGACTTCGATCGCTGCGGGAATTCCGGCGCCGCCGCCGCCGATGATGACCACATCTGTTTGGAAAGTTGAGTTAGCCATGGAGAACTCCTTAGAACTGGGTCGATGATGATTTATCACTGTTGTTGGGACGCGGTCAAATCGCGCAGCGCATAGCCCAGTGGCACCTTAGGCGAAAATGGAAAATCGGTTTTCACCACGAAGGACACGAAGAGCACGAAGGTTTCGTAGGGGCGGGTTTGAAACCCGCCCTTACTAATCATCTGAACCCTTCGTGTCCTTCGTAATCTTCGTGGTGAGTCCGAATTGTCTCATCGAGCGCGGTTACGCCAAGCCATACAGCCGCGCCGGATTCTTGTCCAATATACTTTCCTTCGCCGATTCACTGATATCCGTACGTTTCTGCAAGATGGCGGCGGCGCAGCGGTCGCGGTCGCCGTGGGGCATGTCGCTGCCGAAGATGATTTGGCTTTCGCCGACGAGATGCAAAACATGGGGCAGGATTTCGTCTTCGACTTCGGTGCTGAAATAAATATTGCCGCGCTTGATGTAGTCCTGCACCGGCAGCTTCTGGATCGGCGCGGTCTGCGGCAGGAATTTTCTTAAGGTCGAGCCTTGGTTTTTGAAGCGGTGGTGCATGCGTTCGACAATGAACGGCACCCATTGGCAGCCGGCTTCGAGGAAGACGACTTTCAGTTCGGGGAAGCGATCGAGCACGCCGCCGCTGACCAGCGCGGTGAAGGCCATGAGCAGCGGGACGTGAAAAGCAATCACACCGGACGGGTAGATGTGCGAGTAGAGATTATTCACCGACGGGCAAGACCAGCCGACGTGGACGCCGAGAGCCAGATTCTCTTGACAAAGCGCGGCGTAGAAAGGATCGAGGCGCGGATGATCGAGCATGTCGTCGCCGGCGGTGCCGAGCACCATGACCGAGACCGCGCCAAGTTTCTTGGCTTCGTGCACTTGGCGCACCGCGCTGGGAATGTCGTCGAGATTGACGACCGCGGCCCACTTAATTCTCTGGTGGCCGGAAAGCCGGTCGCCCATCCAGCGGTCGTAAGACGAGGTGAGCGCGGTCGCTAATGGCACATTGGTCGTTAACGGGTAAGCGAGAAAGAGCGTGGTGTAGATTACCTGCACGGCGATGTCTTCGTCGTCCATCGCCTTCACGCGGGCGGCGATATCGGTGAGCTCCATGCTGCCGATGCTGTCAGATTTCCCCAGGGTGTGCGCGGCCAATTGGCCATTCACATTGGTCGGCGTGCCGAGGTTGTGGCAACCCGGCCCGACGCGGCGCGGATAGAGCTGCTCTTCGATCACCCAGTAGGCTAGGCCATCGACGCCGGTGACACGCGGGCGCACAGAGCGAAAAGCGGGATCGAGATACTTATCGCTAAAAGTTTCTAAGTTTTCTTCGACGTGGCCGTCGGCATCGATGACGCGCATGATTGTTTTTCCTCCCGATTCTGCTGGTTGCATGTAGTACTCAGGTGTACGCGTTGTCAAGGAGAGGGCGACCGCCGGTCGCCCCTACAGGGGATTAGCCAATGCGGAGAACGCTGCCGGTGCAAATTCAATTGGGCTACGCGGAAGCGATCAACGCGGATCGGATAATTTTTCCGACCGCGCTCTTGGGCAAACTATCGGCGAATTCGATCCGGTGCGGGATTTTGTACGGCGCGAGTTGGCTGCGTAAGCTTTCGCGGATTTGTTGACGGAGTTCGTCGCTAGCATTTTGCCCTTCACTTAGAACGACCACCGCACGAATTTTGTTGCCGATCTCTGCGTCGGGTTCGGCGAGGACGGCAGCTTCGACGATGGCGTGATGTTTTTGCAAAGCGTTTTCAATTTCTGTCGGCGCGATGAAGATGCCGCGGCTTTTGAAGCAGTCGTCGCGCCGGCCGGCGATGTAGAAGTAGCCGTCGCTGTCTTGATAGGCGAGATCGCCGGTGAAGTACCAGCCGCGTCGCACGACTGCCTGAGTTCGTTCTTGATCTTTATAATATCCGAGAAACAGACCGGGATCTTCGGTCGAGATCGCGAACTGGCCGAGCTCGCCGGTCTTCACGGGTTGGAATTCGTCATCGAGAATCGCGGCGCCAACTCCCGGAAGTAGTTTTCCCACGGAGCCGGGTTTGACGGCGTGGCGCACGCCATGGCCGATGACCAGTTGATATTCGGATACGCCATAATGCTCGTAAAGCTCGCAGCCGACGCGCCGTTTCCATTCCTCGTAAGTCGCGGCGCGCAGGGCTTCGCCGGTGGCATGGGCGCAGCGCAGACTCGAAAGGTCGTGGTGCTTTTCGAATGCCGCCGTCGCGAGCAAGCGACGATAGACGGTGGCGACCGAATGAAGCACGGTCACTCGGTATTTTTCAATGGCGGCGAGGATATTTTCCGGCGTAGCGCGGCTGGATAACACGGCGCCGGTGACGCCGTTGCGGAGTGGGAAAAGCAAATTGTGGCCGAGCGCACTGATGAAACTCCATTCGCCGGTGGCCAGGACGACGTCGTTGTCTCGCGGCGGCAAACGGTAGCGGTTCAAATCGCCCAGGGCGATGATCCAGCGGTGCGCATGCACTATACCTTTCGGTTTGCCCGTGGTGCCGGAGGTGTAGACAATGAAGGCCGGTTCGTTTGCTAGAGTATCGGCGCTTGCAACCGCTCTGTCGGGATTCGCGGTCAGCGACTCGAACGAAATCTCATTCTCGCCGGCGCCACCGCGGCAGACCACTGGTTCGATCAGCCCGCTTGCGCGCAGTTCGCGCACCGCATCGGCGCGCGCCGCTTCGGTAAAAATCAACTTAGGATGACACTGTTCCACTACGCTACGCAGCTCGCCGGCGGCGAGCAGTGAATTCACCAGCACCGGAACGACGCCGAGTTTCACTGCGGCGAGAAACGCCACGGCGAACTCTGGCGAATTGCCCATCTTGATCAGCACAAGATCGCCGCGCCGTAAGCCGAGACCGAGCAAGCCGGCGGCAATTGAATTTACCTGCTGCTGCAAGTGTTCGTAGGTCGTCGTGCCCTGCTCACCAACCAGCGCGGCGCGCGGGCCGTAGCCACGGGCGACCGACAAGTCGAGCACTTCGGCGGCAAGATTCAGTTTTTCTGGCGCGCTTCGATAGCCCGGCCAGGGAATGAATGCGTCGCTCATGGCGCTTTATTTTTTCTTTTTTTTCTCCGCGGGACTCGCGGACGGAAACGGCCAGTGGGCGCCGTAGGGGTCAGTGTAGCGCGGCGGACGCTTTTCGACGAAGGCGCGCATGCCTTCCTGGCAGTCTTTGGTGCGGGTGATTTCGAGCACCGCTTCGAGCTCCTGCTGATAGCCTTCATCGGTGCGGTTCCAGTTCCAATACATTTTTACCAAGCGCTTGGCTTGACGCACGGAGAGATAAGGGTTGGCGGCGATCTTTCCAGCGAGTGCAAATGCTGCATTCATCAGTTCGTCATGCTTTACGACTTCTTCGACCAAGCCGATGCGCAACGCTTCCTTGGCGTCGATGATTTCGCCGGTGAGAATCAAACGCATGGCGCGGCCGATACCGACCAGCTTCGGTAAATTGCGCGCGCCGCCGCTTTCGGGGACGAAGCCGGCAGGCACAGCCACTTCGCCGAAACGAGCTTTGTTCGAAGCGATGCGCATATCGCACAGCGTCGCCATCTCCAAACCGACGCCGACGGCTGGTCCATTGACGGCGGCGATGGTGACTTGCGGCAAGTCTTCGAGCTTTTTCATCGCGCTCTGCAATACTTTGTGACGTAAGTCGTTGAAGAAATACTCAGCCATCTCTTTGTACGGGCCGGTGATGCCCATGGAGCCGTCGAACGCGCCGAGTACCTCGCCCTCAGATTTCAGATCGCCGCCGGCGCAGAAGCCGCGTCCCGCGCCGGTGAGAATCACGACTTTGACCATCGAATTGCGCGCGATCTCGTTGCACAAAGCGTCGAGCTCAAGACGCATGAGCGGATCGACGGCGTTGAGCCGGTCGGGACGATTGAGCGTGATGACGCCGATGGACGGCTCGCCGGGATTATTGGGATTGTCGTGCACCGACCAGGTGAGGGCTTTGTAATCCATTATAGATCTCCTCGGAGAAGATTAGCCGCAAAGAACGCAAAGGGCGCAAAGTTAGGATTTGAAAAGTACTTGGTGTCCTTTGCGCTCTTGGCGCGAGACCATCCGATGGTTTGCCGCTATTTTTCTTTCTGCTGGCCGTAGTAAGAAGTATTGATCGCGACTTCATCGGTGCGCTTGCGTTGGCGGGCGATTTTCTCGCCGGTCTGCCAGAACTCTCCGGCGACGGCGAGCTTGGCTTCTTCGTCGAGCTCAGGATTCCAGTCGCCCAACGAGTAGCCGTACCAGGGCGACTCGGGTTCGAGCTTGGGTAGTTCCAGCCGCTCCCAGAGCTTGCGGGCGCGCTCCATATATTCTTTTTTCGGCAGCGAGATCGGCGGAAAGGTCTCTTTTAGCGTCGCATCCCAGAGCAAACAAGAATCGTCGGCGCCGCCGCGGGCGTCGTGGCGCGGCGCATGGCCGATATCGGTGCCGCGAATAATCTGCACATCGCGGTGCGGTTGCGAACGGTATCCGAGAGCCCAGAAGACAGCGTCGAGATTATCCGGGTCAATATCATCGTCGACGGCGATGACGATCTTCGACATCGCCGGGCGAAACGTGACCGCGCCCATCAAGGCGCGCCAGACTTCGGCTGGGCTCGGTTTGCGCATTTGAATAATGGTCAGTTTCTGCGTCGCGGTGAGCGGCTCGTGCAACAGGATGCGAAGGACTGACTTAATGCCCAAGACATTTCTCAAATGATCGAGGTAGAGCGGCTCGTAGGCCATCTTTTTGATCACGCTCGATTCCGACGGCGTCACCTGGCTGATGATCGAGCAGAGAATGGCTTTCTTGCGCCGGGTGATGGCGCTGACTTCCATGTAGGGATTGTATTCTTTCGGATTCACATGGCCGTGCGACTCGCCAAACGGCGCTTCGGGTTCGAGCCACTCGGTATTGACCCAACCCTCGATGATGATTTCGGCGTCGGCGGGAACGATCAAAGGGACGGTCTTGGCCTTGACGACCCGAATCGGCGCTTTGACCAATCCTCCGGCGATGGCGAATTCATCGACATCGTAGTTGAGTTTCTGCGCCGCGACATAGGAGATCGCCGGCACGCCGCCAATACAGAGTGCCGCGGGCATCTTCTCTTTGCGGGCGCGGTACTTTTCCCAGTGAATGTAGATGCCCTGGCCCAATTCCAATGACGGATTGCAGCCGACCCTATCGGGCGCTTTGATCATCGCCCGATAGGTGCCGATGTTGTGAATGCCGTTGTCGGGATCTTTGGTGATGAAATGCGCCGCGCTGATATAGGGCGCGTTGTCCCAGCCCGGCGTGGAAATTGGCACCGGAATGCCGTCCAGACCTTGGCCGGGCACTTGAAGTTGCTCGCCTTGGAAAACGACTTCGTGCACCGGGGCGGCTTCGGACGGGATTTCCACGGGCGCAATGGGATTTGCCTTGGCGTCGGCCCAGAGTTGATTCACTTTAGCAGGGTCGGCGCCAAGGCCGATGCCGTAGATCTGTCGATTCGCCGCGAGAATGCCGATGGCCACCGGGATGTCGTATGCATTGCCGCGCGCGTCGACCGGTTTTTCGAAGAGAAATGCCTTGCGGTCTTTTTCTTTAATGCCGCCGCGGAACTGCCAGCGCACCAGGGGATGCATTTCCTGATCTTTACAGACCCGCTCTTTGACGCGAATCAGCAAACCTTCGCGTTCGAGCCGCTCTAGGTGATCGTGCAGATCGGGATATTGGCGGACGGGAACGGCCGGCGATTTTTTCGCTACGGCTAGTTTTTTTCGGGCCATGACAACTCGTTTATGTCAGATAGGTATTCCAGTCGGCGCTACCTTATACCAATAGCTTTTTTCGGTAAAGGCGCGCCGCGTGATTGTAGACGCGATATCGCTCTGCTAAACACCGTAGCTGGTTTCACTCATGCGCTTTTCTCCGACACCTTGGTTGATCGCCGGTATCGCATTCGGGGTTCTCGGTTTTTCCCGCGGGCTGCATACTTCGTTCGGCGTGTTCAATGTCGCCCTGCTCGACACCTTCGGTTGGAGCCGCGGCGCGACGGCGGGAATCTTTTCCGTCGTGCTTACCGTCGACGCGTTGCTCTCGCCGGTCGCCGGGTATCTGCTCGACCGTTACGGCACGAAAAAAATCTGCATCGCCGGTTGCGCCGCTATGGTTGCCGGGCTTTTCTTGAGCAGCCGGGTGGGCGCGCTGTGGCAGCTCTATCTCTGTTTTGGACTCGTGCTCGCCGCCGGATTTACTTTCACCGGCATGGTGCCGCATATTTTTTTGATCTCGGAGTGGTTTTCTTCTAACCGCGCCTCGGCCATCGGTATCGTCTACGCCGGCAGCGGCGTCGGCATCATGCTGTTGGCGCCGCTGAGTGAGTGGCTGATCTCGAATTACGGCTGGTCGCGCACCTTGGAGATTTATGCAGCGGTCGTCTTGATCGCCATGTTGCCGGTGGTCTGGTTCACCTATGCCCATGGACCACACGGACATCAGCCGCGACAGCAAGCGCACAAGGTCGACGACGCGAAGCAGTGGAGCGCCAAGCTGGCGCTGCAAAGCTTGCAATTCTGGCTGCTCTTCATTGCGCGGATCGGCGCGGCGGCCGGCACCACCGTGATCGTCACGCATCAAGTCGCTCACGTGGTCGATGTCGGTTTCAGCAAGCTCCTGTCGGCATCGATCTTCGGTTTCGCCGGGATCACTAGCAGTTTCGGCCGGGTGATCTTCGGTTTCATCGCCGACCGTTTGTCCAAGCAGGCGGCCTATACGATCAACATCGCCATGACCGTCGTCGGCGTCGGCGCGTTGATGATCCTAAGCGATCCGAGCCAGCTTTGGTTGCTCTACGTTTACGTGATTTTTTTCGGCATCGGCTTTGGCTCGCGGGCGGTGATTTTCTCGGCGCTAACGGCGGATATCTTCTCCGGCAAGGGCTTCGGCTCGATCCTCGGCTATTCGACCGTCGCGGTGGGCGTCGGCGGCGCGCTCGGTTCGTATTTTGGCGGCGTGTTTCACGATTGGACCGGCAGCTATACGCTTTCGTTCACGCTCTCGACTCTGCTTTTGGCGCTCTCCGACATTTGTATCTGGCTCGCTTCGGTGCCGCAAGTCGCCGACTACGATAAACGGCTGTGGCAGCGCGGAAACTGATTCCGTTCAAACCGTTCCCTTCGGCATGCTCAGGGCGGTATTAACCCCGCAGGCGACCAAAGGGGATGCTCGCCCCCTTTGGATTCCCCATTTGATGGTGCCCGCAGCAAGCTGCGGGGAATATTAGATTCAAACCGTTTTTGTTCACGACTGCCGATCTCGCGTTGCCTTGAGGCAGTCAGCAGAAGTTGCTAGCGTAAACTTCTGGTGTAAATTTTATGGATGCTCGGCTGCGGGACGGCATACGTCTATTTAATGGCCGGCAATTTTTTGCCAGCCACGAAGTCTTGGAACATTTCTATCAAGATACCGAGTCGGAGAATAAGCCGTTTCTTGAAGGGCTGATTCAACTGGCGGCGGCATTTCGCATGTTCAGCGATTTTGGCGAAGTGAAGGGGCCGGTGCGGATGATTAACCAGGCGCTGATCCGCTTGGAAAACTTTCAGCCGGCGTTTTTGCAAGTGCGCGTCAAAGATCTTTGCCAGGCCGCCGAAGCCTGGGCCAAGGCCGCGGCGGCAGCCAATGCGGGGCCGTCGACGGACACGATCCCGAAAATTCAACTTCAACGCTTCAGTTTCTTTTCATGAGCGATCTGCCACTCAGTGACAGGCTCGACCGATTCCTGCGCGGAACCTGGCCGGGCAGCAAACGCATTCAAGGCCTCCAGGGCGGCGCGCGGGCGTTCGTGCTGGCGCGCGTGGCGGCGCGCGTAACGCGGCCGTTGCTGGTTATCACTGCAAACGTGCACCAAGCGGAAAATCTTTACGACGACCTGAGTTTCTTTCTCGGCGAAGAACGGTCGCTGCCGCCGTTTCGCAAACGCTTGCATCTGTTGCCCGCTTGGGAAGTGCTGCCATTTGAGAAGCTCTCGCCGCACCCCGACAATATCGCCGGCCGCTTGGAAGGGCTTTACAAACTGGTCGAAGAGTCGGCGCCGATTCTCATTTCGACGCCGGCGGCGCTGATGCAGCGGGTAATTCCTAAAGACGAACTGAAGCGCTCTTATCTCTATTTGGTTGAGGGTCAGGACTTGGCGCGGGAGGGGCTGCTCGATCATCTGGTGCAGTGGGGATTTCAAAATGTCCCGCTCGTCGAAGAGCGCGGCGACTTTAGCGTGCGCGGCGGCATTGTTGATATATTTTCACCTGGCTATGGCCGGCCGCTACGGCTTGAATTCGACGGCGATCGCTTGGACTCGATTCGCGAGTTCAATCCGGCGAGCCAGCGCACCGAGCAAGTGTTGGAAGAGATGGTGCTCCTGCCGATGAAGGAGTTTTCTCTCAAGGGCGGCGGCTTGGCAGACGTGCTACGCCGGTTGGACCAGCGGGCGATGGAATTGGAAGTCGACCGGCGCGAGAAAATTAGTTTGCTCGAATCGATCCGCGAGGGCATTCCGTTCCCAGGCATCGAATGGTTGTCGCCCTATTTCTGCTCGACTCTGGTGCCGCTGTTTTCTTATCTAGCGCCCGAGACATTGATCTGGCTCGACGGCGCCGACCGCGTCGAGGCGGAGAGCGAGCGCTACGGCCAACTGACCTGGGATCGTCATGAGCACGCCAAAGAGGAACATCGCCTGGTTGCCGCAGTCGAGAGTCTTTACCTCAACGAACATGAGTGGCGCGCGGCGCTGCAGCCGTTTTCGCTAGTTCATGGCGAGTCGCTCAATATCATGGCGGCTTCCGAGCGGGCGCAAGAGGCGACCTTGACGGTGGGGTCTTTTCTCACCACCGATGTGCGCCAGGAAACCGCGCTGCAAGGCAAAGACGCTTCGCTGGCGCCGTTGGTTGAACGAATTAAAGGTTGGCAAGGCGAAAAAGTGATTCTAGTCGCGCCGACCAAGGGCGACGCGGCGCGGCTGCGCGAGCTGCTGGCCGATCACGATTTGCCCTTTGCGTCGGTCGACGAGCCGGTAATGGATTTGCTCAGCCGCGCCGATCTGCGGCGGGCGATCATGCGTGGCGATTTGAACCAAGGCTTTCGTTTAGTCGACGAGCATTTAGTGTTTATCACCTTCGATGAGATTTTCGGCACACGCAAGCGCCAGCCGACGGGCGCCGCGGCGAAAAATCATCCGAGCCATTTTCTCACCAGTCTGAGCGAGCTCAAGCAAGACGACTTCGTCGTTCATTTGGATCACGGCATCGGGGTGTACCGCGGCCTTAAGTTTCTCAAAGTCGCGGGCATTGAAGGCGAGTTTCTGCATTTGGAATATGAAGCCGGCGACCGGCTCTATTTACCCGTCGACCGCATCAACATGGTGCAGAAATACATCGGCGGCGATGGCGCGGCGCCGGCGCTCGACCGTCTGGGCGGCACGGCGTGGGAAAAAGTCAAAGCCAAGGCGCGCAAATCGATCCTCGCCATGGCCGAGGAACTCGTCCAACTTTACGCGCTGCGCGAAGCCCGCGCCGGCACCGGCTTTGCGCCGCCGGACAATTTGTACAACGAGTTCGAAGCGAGCTTCGAATACGAAGAGACCGCCGACCAACAGCGCGCCATCGACGACACCCTGGCGAGCATGCAGGCGAAAAAATCGATGGATCGTTTGGTCTGCGGCGACGTCGGTTACGGCAAGACCGAAGTCGCCATGCGCGCGGCGTTTCTCGCCGTCGAAGGCGGCAAACAGGTGGCCGTGTTGGCGCCGACGACGATTCTCGCGCAGCAGCATCTCCAAACCTTTCGCCATCGCTTTCGCAATCATCCGGTCAGGATCGAGATGGTCAGCCGCTTTTTGACCAGCAAGGAAATTGCCGAGGTCTTGCAAAACGCTGCCAAGGGCACAGTCGATATCGTGATCGGCACGCACCGATTGTTACAGAAGGACGTCGAGTTCAAAGATTTAGGTTTGGTTGTCATCGACGAAGAGCACCGCTTTGGCGTCGTGCACAAAGAGCGGTTTAAGAAAATGCGCCACCTGGTCGATGTGTTGAGTCTAACAGCGACGCCGATCCCGCGCACCTTGCATATGTCGTTGGTCGGCATCCGCGACCTGAGCATTATCGAAACCCCTCCGGTAGACCGGCTGGCGATTCAAACTTATGTGACCCGTTACGACGAGCGCGTGATTCGCGATGCGATCCTGCGCGAGGTCGAGCGCGACGGGCAAGTCTTCTTTTTGCATAATCGAGTAGAAACCATCGACCGCTTAGCGTTGAAGCTCGCCGACTTGATCCCCGAAGCGAAGATGGCTGTCGCCCATGGCCAGATGCGTCCCAAAGAGTTGGAAAAAGTCATGGTCGATTTTCTCGACAACAAGACGCAAGTGTTGGTGTGCTCGGCGATCATCGAGTCCGGTCTCGACTTTCCCAACGCGAACACGATCATTATCAACCGCGCCGACCAGTTCGGCTTGGCCCAGCTTTACCAGCTACGCGGCCGCGTCGGCCGCTCGCACCGGCATGCGTTCGCCTATTTGCTGATTCCCGGCGAGAAGGCGATCACGCCGGACGCCGAACGGCGTCTGCGCGCGCTGCAGGAAATCGACGGACTCGGCGGCGGCTTTAAGTTGGCGCTGCATGATCTAGAAATTCGCGGCGCCGGCAATTTACTCGGCTCGCAGCAATCCGGCCAGATCACCGCCGTCGGCTTCGAGCTTTATACCGAGATGATGGAGAAGGCGGTGCAGGAGCTCAAAGGCGAAGAAGTCCTGCCCGAGGTCGACCCCGAGATTCGTTTGGGCATCCCGGCTTATTTTCCAGACAGCTATATTCCCGACGCCAACCAGCGGTTGTATTTTTACAAACGGCTGGCGAGCCTGCGTAACATTGTGGAGCTGGAAGAGCTTAAAGAAGAAATCACAGACCGTTTCGGGCCCTACAACGGCATCGTCGACAATCTTTTCTTGGTGATGAATCTGCGCCGCGTGCTCAAGGAATCTCTCGTGCAGCAGATCAGCGTTTCCGAAGGCAAGGTTTTTTTGCTGTTTCATCCGGAGTCGCCGGTGAAAGTGGACAAACTGCTCGAACTGATCCGCAAGCAGAAAAATCGTTTTCGCCTGGCGCCCGATGGCCGGCTGTCTTTCACGCCGAAGCATCAAGACTGGCAGCCGCTGATGGATGAAGTGGCGGAACTGATGCACGCGATCCAAGAAATTCCCGCGCCGCAGAGCGATCACCCGGAAGCGATCCACGTCTGAGCAGTCGTGACGGTGGATTTCAATACGAGAAAGACTTTTGCGGCACTTACCGACAGGGGTTGAGGAAGAGGGCAAAGCGACGGCGAGTCAGTTTGGATTTTGCTTATGGGTATGGTAGCTAGTTTGCATTAGGGATTATTAGCGACGGTTGCCCAATACCTATGATACGCCGGCTCATCCATAAGAGTTTTTTATTGCTACTGCTGCTCGTGGCGCCAGCCGTGGTTGCGGCCGCGGTGATCGAGCAGGTGCTTGTCGTCATTAATGGCGAACCCTACACGCTCTCTAACTTGAACCGTTACGCCAAGGAAAAAATGTCGCGTGGGTTTCCAACCGGCAGCTTGGAGCAGATCAATAGCGCCGACCGCGAAGTCTTGGAACAGTTCATCACCGATAGATTGCTCGAAGCCGAAGTGCGCGAAGCCGGTCTGGGCGTCAGCGAAGATGAGGTCAGCCGCTACATCGCGCAGGTGCAAAAATCCAACCGCCTGTCCGACGACGATCTCAAAGCCGCGCTCAGCCGCGAAGGGCAGACAATGACCAGCTACCGGGCCAACGTCAAGGTAGAGCTGGAAAAATCCGAGATCATCGATCGGCAGGTGCGCCGCAAGGTCAATATCACCGACGAAGATGTGGAACGCTACTACAAACTCAATACCAAGAACTACCGCAGCCCCGAGCGGGCGCGCATCCGCCACATTCTCTTGGCTCTGCCGGAAAATGCGCCGGCCGAGCGGGCCCAGAGCGCCATGGAAAAAAGCCAAGAGCTGTATCAAAAAATCATTGCTGGCGGTGAGGACTTCGCCGGTTTGGCGCGGGAGTATTCGGAAGGCGCCGGGCGCGCGCAGGGCGGCGATATCGGCTGGGTCAATCGCGGCTCGTTAATCGCCGGTCTCGAAGATGTCGCATTTCAAAAATTGTCAGTCGGCCAGGTCAGCGAGCCGTTTCGCACCAGTATGGGAGTGCATATCGTCAAGCTCGAAGCGCGCGACACCGGCAACACTCTGCCGCTCACCAGCGTCGCGCCGCGCATCAAGGAAGAACTAATCAACAAATCCTTGGAAGAACGTTTCGCCAGGTGGCTCAAGACCGATCTGAGAAGAAAGCATCGAGTCGATATCAAAGTGGCAGGAGTGGTTTTCAAGCCGGAAGATTCCAAAGACGGCACGCTCAATAATCTCATGGCCAGGACGAATCGACCGATCCGGCGGGAAGAACGCAGCGTGCTGAGTTATCTCAATCCGTTTTCTTACATCGTCAAAGAAACTCCTTTCGATGAGGACGATCAAAAAGGGCCGCTGGCAGGAAAGAGTGTCGTGAGTATTTTTGGTGTGCCGCTCTTTACTACTGACGCGGCGGAAGATGCTCCCGACATATTTGCACCGCCCGAAGCCCCAGCGCAAAAAGGTGTTTTTGGTACGATCGTCGACTCGCTCAATCCTTTCTCGTCAAAAAAGCCTTAGTCTCTTGCTCGGTAAAATGTAAGCAGCGATAATGAGCAAGCTCTCTCGTTAAAGCTTTCTCATCTTCATGTCTAGCAAACCCATCATTGCGGTTACCATGGGCGATCCAGCCGGGATCGGCCCGGAAATCATTCTCAAAGCGTTAACTGATCCAGCAATCAAGAAAGCTGCCCGGCCGCTGATCCTGGGCGATTGGAACGTGTTGCAACGGACGCGCAGTCGCTTGAAGAAATTGCCCGAGCTCATTTGTTGGCAACCGGGACAGCGGCTGCTACCCATGCTCGATCATCCGCATGCGTTTGCGGTATGCTCGCTGTCGGCATTGAGCGCCAAGGAATCCCGGCCCGCGAACGCTTCGAAGGCGGGTGGGCACGGCGCCTTTAGTTACATTCGCGTGGCGGCCAAGCTGGCGCTGTCAAAGGTGGCCGACGGTATCGCCACCGCGCCGATCAGTAAACATAGCCTAATCGAGGCGGGCTACAACTATCCCGGTCATACCGAATTGCTCGCCGAACTGAGCCGCACAGCGGAGTGTCGCATGATGCTGATCGGCGCCAAACTCAGGGTCGTGCCGGTGACCGGCCACATCGCTCTTGCAAAAGTTCCTCGCAGTTTGACCCGGGACAATATCCAAACCACGCTGGAGCTGACCGAGCGCAGTTTGAAACAGTTCTTCGCCATCGCCCGGCCGCGCATCGCGGTCGCCGCGCTCAATCCGCACGGCGGTGAGCAAGGCATCTTTGGCGATGAGGAGATCGAGATTATTACGCCGGCGGTAAAAGCGGCGCGCAAGAAAGGCGTCGGTGTATTCGGTCCGTTTCCGGCCGATAGTTTGTTTCACCACGCGGCGCGCGGCGATTACGACGCGGTGGTGTGCATGTATCACGACCAAGGCTTGATTCCGCTGAAACTGCATCATTTCTACGGCGGCGTGGCGCTCACTCTGGGGCCGCCATTTATTCGCACCTCGGTCGATCATGGCACCGCCTACGATATCGCCGGCAAAGGCCAGGCGGACGAAACCAGCATGAAGGAAGCGATTCTTTTGGCGGCGCGCTTGGCGCGGCAAAATATGCGCCGGCGGAGGAAGTAATGAACCCGTCGGTGTTTCGCGAATACGACATCCGGGGTTTGGCGGAAATCGATTTCGACAAAGATTTCGCTTTGCGGCTCGGCAAAGTGCTTGGCACGGCGATCGCAGAAAAAGGCGGCAAACGGGTCACCGTGGGGCGCGATGTCCGGGCCACTTCAGATTCCTATGCCGAGGCGGTGATCGAGGGGATGGCTTGGGCTGGGCTGCATGTTTACGATATCGGGATTTGCCCAACGCCGTTGCTGTATTTTTCCCTGTTTCATCTCGACGTCGACGGCGGCATCGAAGTGACGGCTAGCCACAATCCCGCCGAATACAACGGCTTTAAGCTCTGTGTCGGCAAAGACACGCTCTACGGGCAGCAGATTCAGGACATTCGCGTCAAGATGGAACGCCAAGAGTTCCGCGAAAGAGCCGGCGGCAAAGTTGAACGTTACGAAATCATTCCGCCGTATCACAGCCATTTACTTGCCGATGTGCCTAAGCTCGCGCGCCCGCTGAAAGTCGTCGTCGATGCCGGCAGCGGCGTCGGCGGGCCGGTGGCGCCGCCGATATTTCGCCAACTGGGCTGTCAGGTGTGGGAGATCGCCTGTACGCCGGACGGCAACTTTCCGTTGCATCATCCCGATCCGACGGTGCCGGAAAATTTGGCGATGCTGATCGACAAGGTGAAAAAAGAAAAAGCCGATCTTGGCATCGCCTACGACGGCGATGCCGACCGCATCGGCGCGGTGGACGAGAAAGGAAATATTCTTTGGGGCGATGAATTATTGGTGCTGTTCGCGCGCGACGTGCTCAAGCGCAATCCCAACGCGGTGATCATCTCTGAAGTCAAATGCTCCCAGCGGCTATACGATGACATTGCCAAACATGGCGGCAGGCCGATCATGTGGAAAGCCGGCCATTCATTACTGAAAGCTAAAATGAAAGAGACCCACGCGCTCTTGGCCGGCGAGATGAGCGGCCATATGTTTTTTAAAGAGCGCTATTTCGGCTACGACGACGCGATTTACGCGTCGCTGCGATTGCTTGAGATTCTCGCCAATTCGGGCAAACCACTCTCCGCCTTGCTCGCCGATCTTCCCAAGAGCGTGTCGACGCCGGAGATTCGCGTCGATTGCCCGGACGACAAAAAATTTATCATCGCTGAAAGAGCCACCGAATATTTTCGCCAGCATTACGACGTCATCGACGTCGACGGCGTGCGCGTACGGTTTCCCGAAGGGTGGGGGCTGATTCGCGCGTCCAACACGCAGCCGGCGCTGGTGCTCCGTTTCGAAGCGCAGTCCGAGGCCAAGCTCAAGGAATATCGCGCCTTGATTGAAAACAAGCTCAAAGATTTCGAACGGCCATAGCCAGGATTATTCGTGGCGACACAGCGATCGAGGTGCAACCCTTCCGGAGCGAAGGCGTGCCCTGCGGGATTGCAAATGGCAAATCTCAAATTCCAAATATGAAATATGAAATCTGCGATTTGAAATTCCGAGCGTCAGCGCGGATACAGGGTCACACCTCGATGGATATATCGCCATGAGTTTCCCTCGGTGTATGGATAATCCAGGATAACTTTCGCGATGGCGGATCATATCGTCATCAAGGGCGCGCGGGTTCACAATCTCAAGAAGCAGCGGCGCTATCTCGAATCCCTCGGCGCCGATGCGCGCCAGTTGCTCAAGCAAGTGGCCAAGCCCGATGTCGATCTGATTGACGGGCTTTCGCCGGCCATCGCGATTCAACAAAAGACCGGGCTTGCCAATCCCCGTTCCACCGTCGGCACGATGACCGACGTCTACGATTATTTGCGACTGCTGTTTGTCCGCGTCGGCGAACTCTTCTGTGTCAGCTGCGGCCATGCCATCACGGCTTACAGCATCGAACAAATCGTCGATCAGCTGCTCGCGCTGCCAATGCAAACCCGCATCCTCGTCCTGGCGCCGCTGCGATTTACTCCGAGCGAAGATGCCAGCAAAGTTCTACACGAGCTGACGCGCCAGGGATTCGCGCGCGTCATCGTCGATGGTCAAATGCACGAACTCGGCGGCGAAATTGCTGAAGCGGTGCGCGCCGCAAGCGCGCTCGATCTGGTGGTAGACCGATTGGTATTGCGCGAGGGCATTGCGCGGCGCTTGGCGGATTCCTTGGAAACGGCGTCCCGGGCGGGCCAAGGGATCATCACGATCGAAGCTCGCGCCGAGAACGAAACCGCCGCGCCGCGCCGAATGGTTTTTAGTCAGAAGTTTGTTTGCGTTCAGTGCGGTGGCGTCGCGGCGGAATTGACGCCAAGTTTGTTTTCCTTCAATAGCCCGCTGGGCGCGTGCCCGACGTGTAATGGCCTGGGCATTTCATCTGAGCGTTCCAAGCGCGCGAAGCCGTCGGATGCTGCAACGGCTTGCCCGGATTGCCGCGGCAGCCGGCTCAAAAAAGAAAGCCTGTCGGTTCGTGTCGCCGGCAAAAATATCGCCGAGTTAGCTAGTCGATCCATCGCCGAGCTTTTGGCCTTCCTCGATGGTCTCGAACTTGCCGAGCAGCGCAAGGCCGTCGGTCACAAGATTGCCGCGGAAATTACCAGCCGGCTCGCTTGCTTGGCGCAGTTGGGTCTCGACTATCTGAGTTTGGACCGTACCTCGACGACGCTTTCCGGCGGCGAGGCGCAGCGCGTGCGTTTGGCGACGCAGATCGGTGCCAGCTTGGCGGGCGTGCTCTATATTCTCGACGAGCCGAGCATCGGACTACACCAAAAGGATAATGCGCGGCTGGTTTCACTACTCAAACAACTGCGCGACGCGGGTAATTCCGTGCTTGTGGTCGAACATGATCCCGAGACTATTGTCGCGGCGGACTACGTCATCGACATGGGGCCCGGCGCCGGCGTGCTGGGCGGCGAAGCGATTACACAGGGCACGCCGGCGCAATTACAGCGCGCTACGGTGTCGCTCACGGGACGCTATCTGTCTGGCGCTTTGAAGATTTCGCCTGCACCGACGCGACGAACCGGTAGCGGCGATTCTTTGCGCATCACCAACGCCAGCCAACGCAATCTAAAAAATCTCACAGTTGAATTCCCCATCGGCGCGATGACCTGCGTTACCGGTGTGTCGGGAGCGGGCAAAAGCACTTTGGTGATGGAAGTGCTTTTCGACGGCATTAGCCAGCGGCTGCAGCGCGCGCGCGGGAAAAAAGCCGACGCGACGCAGATCACCGGCTGGGAAAATTTCGATCGCCTGATCGCCATCGATCAGTCGCCCATCGGCCGCACACCGCGTTCCAATGCCGCGACCTATGTCGGACTCTACGATCACTTGCGCAAACTTTTTGCTGAATTGCCCGAAGCCCGCGTGCGCGGTTATAAGGCGGAGCGCTTTTCCTTCAATGCCCGCGGCGGGCGCTGTGAGGCCTGCGACGGCGCCGGCGTGACCCGCGTGGAGATGCATTTCCTCCCCGAAATGTTTGTCACTTGCGAAGTGTGCCGCGGGCGGCGCTACAACCGCGAGACACTTGCGGTTAAGTACAAAGGACTGAGTATCGCCGATGTTTTGGCTTTGACCGTCAATCAAGCGTTGGAGCTGCTCGCCGCGGTGCCGCCGATACACGACCGGCTGCGCACCTTGCGCGATGTCGGCTTGGGTTATTTATGTCTCGGCCAATCGGCGCTGACGCTTTCCGGCGGCGAGGCGCAGAGGGTCAAGCTCGCCCGCGAACTGGCGCGCCGCTCAAGCGGCAGATCGCTCTACATTCTCGATGAACCGACGACCGGACTTCACTTCGATGACGTGAGGCAACTCCTGGAGCTACTTAACCGTCTAACCGATTTGGGCAACACGATGATCATCGTCGAGCATAATCTCGACGTTATTAAATGCGCCGATCACGTCATCGATCTCGGTCCTGAAGGCGGGGCTAGGGGCGGTGAATTGATCGCGTCGGGGACACCGAGCGAGGTTGCACAGGTAAGCCTTTCAGCGACCGGAGCCTATTTGAAAGCCGCAATGAGCAAGGGCGTTTTTTAGAATTTTACTTATATTTCAGTCTATTAGGCCCATCGAAATAGCTATTGACTCAGGCTTGGGTCTTGGTTACCTTGATATCAGACTAATAAGGTCTGTAATCTAAAACGCAAGCTCCAATGGCACTTGAGACACCGATATATTTGGACAATCACGCCACTACGCCGGTCGATCCGCGGGTGTTGGATGCGCTGCTGCCCTATTTCACCGATCGGTATGGCAATGCGGCGAGCAAAAGCCATGCGTTTGGCTGGGAAGCCGACGCGGCGGTCGACACGGCGCGCGAGCAGATCGCCAAGTTGATCGGCGCAGCGGCGAAAGAGATCGTCATCACTAGCGGCGCGACGGAGTCGGACAATCTCGCACTCAAAGGCGTCGCCGACGCTTACCGCGAAAAAGGTAATCACATCGTCACCTGCGTGACTGAGCACAAAGCGGTCTTAGACAGCTGCAAAGTTTTGCAGAAACACGGCTTTGAAGTAACTTATTTGCCGGTGCGGTCGGACGGTATGATCGATGTGGAACGGCTCAAAGAGTCGCTGACCGACAAGACGATCCTAATATCGATTATGGCGGCGAACAACGAGATCGGCACGATCAACCCGATCAAGGAGATCGGCCGGCTGGCGCAAGAAAGAAATATTCTGTTTCACACCGACGCGACGCAAGGCGTCGGTAAGATGCCGCTCGATGTCGATACGATGGGCATCGATCTCTTGTCGCTGACGGCGCATAAAATGTACGGACACTTACCCCGCTTATCGACGGCGGCGGCCATGAGCGCGGCATGCGCTCCGGGACGTTAAACGTCCCCGGCATCGTCGGTTTGGGCAAGGCCTGCGAGATCTCGCAAAAAGAAATGAGCGCGGAGGGCGAGCGCCTGATCGCGCTGCGCGAGCGGCTGAAGGACGGCATTCTCGCTGAGCTCGATGAGGTTTATATCAATGGCCATGCGGTCGAGCGGCTGGCGGGCAACTTAAACATGAGCTTCGCCTGTATCGAAGGCGAGTCGCTACTCATGGGCTTAAAAGAGATCGCCGTTTCAACCGGTTCCGCTTGTACGTCGGCGACCTTGGAGCCGTCCTACGTTTTAAAAGCGCTAGGTCTGGGGGATGAGTTGGCCTACAGCGCGATTCGTTTCGGCTTGGGCCGTTTCACTACCGAGGAAGAGATTGACTTCACGATTCATCGCGTGGTTGAAGAAGTGCGCCGGCTGAGAGAGATTTCGCCGCTCTACAAGGCGAAGAGAGCGCGACTGCACAAGCGAGTAAGTTAATCGTTTAGCGGCATTAAGGGGAGAGAAAGTATGGCGATGGGAGTGAGCGTCAGCGAGCGGGCGGCGGCGCGGATCAAAGAATTGATCAGCGCGGAAAATCGCGACGGGCAAGGATTACGAGTCAAAGTCGTCGGTGGCGGCTGTTCGGGGCTACAGTACAAAGTCGATTTCGATATGCCCAAGGGCACCGACAAGGTGTTTGAGAAGGACGGCGCCAAGGTTTTGGTCGATATGAAAAGTTTGCTTTATCTGACCGGCACTGAGCTCGATTACAAAGATGAATTGATGCAGTCCGGCTTCGTCTTTCAGAACCCCAACGTCAAGAAGGCTTGCGGCTGCGGCGCGTCGTTCACGGTTTGAGCGAGTTAAGGATTAACTTTATGGCAACACAAACAGTCGAAGATCTAGCCGAGCGCGAATACCAGTACGGTTTTGTCACCGATATCGAAGCGGATACCGTTGCGCCGGGGTTAAACGAAGATGTTATCCGGCTGATTTCTGCGAAGAAAAATGAGCCCGAGTTCATGCTCGAATGGCGCCTAAAGGCGTATCGTTATTGGGCCAAGCTGGAAAAGAGCGAGGCGGAACCCAAATGGGCCAAGGTGCATTATCCACCGATTGACTATCAAGCGATTCGCTACTACTCAGCGCCGAAAACCAAAGCCGATGGCCCGCAAAGCTTGGCGGAAGTCGATCCTGAGTTCGACGCGGTGTTCGATAGCGTGTCGGTGGCGACGACGTTCAAGGGCAAGCTCGCCGAGCTGGGAATTTTTTTCGGCTCATTTTCAGAAGCGGTGCACGACCATCCCGAGTTGGTGCAGAAATATCTCGGCTCGGTGGTGCCCTATAGCGATAATTTTTTCGCCGCCCTCAATGCCGCGGTCTTCAGCGATGGATCTTTCTGTTACATCCCCAAAGGCGTGCGCTGTCCGATGGAGCTGTCGACTTACTTCCGCATCAATGCGGCGGAGACCGGCCAGTTCGAGCGCACGTTGATTGTCGCCGATGAAGGCTCGGTGGTGAGCTACCTCGAAGGCTGCACCGCGCCGATGCGCGACAAGAACCAGCTGCATGCCGCGGTGGTCGAGCTGGTGGCGCATAAAGATGCGCAGATCAAATATTCCACCGTGCAGAATTGGTATCCGGGCGACAAAGAAGGCAAGGGGGGCATTTACAACTTCGTCACCAAGCGCGGCAAGTGTTTGGGCGAGCGCTCAAAAATATCCTGGACGCAGGTGGAAACCGGGTCGGCGATTACGTGGAAATATCCGAGCTGCATCTTGCAGGGCGACGAATCGGTGGGTGAATTCTATTCGGTAGCGCTGACCAACAATTATCAGCAGGCCGACACTGGCACCAAGATGATCCATATTGGCAAGAACACCAAGAGCACGATCATTTCCAAGGGCATTTCCGCCGGCCACGGCCAAAACACGTATCGCGGCTTGGTGAAGATTATGAAAGGCGCCAGCGGCGCGCGCAACTATTCGCAGTGCGATTCGTTGTTGCTAGGCGACAAGTGCGGCGCGCATACGTTCCCGTATTTGGAAGTGCTCAACAACGCGTCACAGGTCGAGCATGAAGCATCGACTTCGAAGATCGGCGAAGATCAGCTGTTCTACTGCCGCCAGCGCGGCATCTCCACCGAAGATGCCGTCAACATGATCGTTAACGGCTTCTGTAAGCAGGTGTTCAAAGAGTTGCCGATGGAGTTTGCGGTCGAGGCGCAGAAATTATTGGGCGTGAGTCTTGAGGGAAGTGTTGGCTAGTTCATTTGCCGCGAGCTTGTGTGAATGACTATGAATAACATGGACGTTTACTTCGATAACAACGCGACCACGAAGGTGCTGCCCGAAGTCGCGGCAGCGATGCTGCCGTTTTACACCGAGCATTACGGCAATCCGTCGAGCATTCATCGCTTCGGCAGCGCGGTGGGGCAGAAGATCGCCGATGCCCGTGCCCAGGTGGCGGCCTTGATCGGCGCCGCCGATCCGATCGAGGTGATCTTCACGAGCTGCGGCACTGAAGGCGACAACGCGGCGATCCGTGGCATGCTCGAAGCGCGGCCGGATAAACGCCATATCGTCACGACCCAGGTGGAACATTCCGCCGTGCTCGGCTTGTGCCAGCATTTAGAAAAAAAAGGCTACCGGGTCACTTGGCTAAGCGTTAATCAAGACGGGGCGCTCGATCTGGACGAGCTTGGTAGCGCGTTGACGGATGACACCGCGGTGGTGTCGATCATGTGGGCCAACAACGAGACCGGGGTGATTTTTCCGATTGAAAAGATCGGCGCCATGACGCGCGCCAAAGGGATTCCCTTTCATGTCGACGCGGTGCAAGCGGCTGGTAAAATACCGCTCAAAGTGAGTGACTTGCCGATCGATCTATTGACGATCTCCGGACATAAGTTTCACGCGCCCAAGGGCGTTGGCGCTTTGTACGTGCGCCGCGGCATAACCTTCTCGCCGTTCATGATCGGCGGCCATCAGGAGCATAACCGGCGCGCCGGCACGGAAAACGTTGCGAGCATCATCGGCTTGGGCAAAGCTGCGGAGACTGCGCTGCCGCGCATTGCCGCGGATGGCGCTTATGTGAAGCAGTTGCGCGATCGGCTCGAAACCCTGCTACTCGACTCATGCCCGGAGAGCCGAGTGAACGGCGGCGGCGAAAATCGCCTGCCAAATACTTCGAATATCAGCTTTCGTTATTTGGAAGGCGAGTCGATCCTGGTGCTTTTGGATCAGCGCGGTATTTGTGCGTCCACCGGCTCCGCCTGCACCGCCGGCTCTTCGGAGCCGTCGCATGTGCTGCGCGCCATGGGTGTGCCCGCCGATTGGCTGCAAGGCGCTGTGCGTTTCAGCTTAAGCCGATTCAACAGCGAAGCTGAAGTCAATTATGTGAACGAAATCATGCCGTCCATCGTCCAACGGTTGCAGGGGCTTTCGGCACTGGGCCAGCTAGGTAGCCCGCAGCGCCCCCAAGCCGAGACCAGCGTTGCCGTCGCCACGGCCGGTACAGCAGGGGCAAGGGGGTAACGGATGGGGCTCATGCAGATACCGCGGCGGGTCGATTATGGTTTACGCGCAGTGATTCACCTCGCCGGTCAAGAGCCCGACAAGTGTTGCTCGATTGGGCAAATCGCCAAGCAACAGGGTGTGCCGAAGAAATTTTTGGAAAAGATCATTCAAGACTTGATCCGCGGCGGGTTGATAAAATCCAAGCGCGGTTCGACCGGCGGTTACTCGTTGGCGCGTTCCGCCGAGACGATTTCGTTTTGCGATGTCATCGAGGCGATCGAAGGACCGATCGCGGTCAACGCTTGCTTGGATCATGAATTGGGCTGCGATCAGATGCCGCGTTGCACCATGATCGGCGTTTGGAGCGAAGTGCAACGTAACATTACGGAGGTATTGAGCCGGACGACCATCGCTGCTTTGCAGCGACCGCCCTGCCGCGAGTTGACAGGCTCCTCTTCTCTTTCGAGTGCGGCGTAACCGGGTTGATCGCCATCGAGGCGGCCCGGGAATTTAAGCTGCAACCCAACGGGAGGTGGTTTGATGAGTTACGATACTGGATTTAGTATGGACGAACGAGTGACCTCGCTGTTTCAGCCGGACACGCTGTTGCCGGAACAGTTTCTCGACACGTATCGGCGCAAGCAGCATCTCGAGCCCGAGAAGAAACTGATGCTGGCGATTTTGGAAGACGATATCGCCTGTTTCCAAAAGTATCTTTTTGCCCGAGACGGCAAAGGAAAATCGCTGTTCCGTGAAGCCGAAACTTGGGCTCTGGAAAAAGGCGACGGCGTTTTTTCGTTCGATAGCGTGTGCGAAATCTTAGGTTTCGATCCCAATTATCTGCGGCGCGGCTTGGCCAAGTGGAAGCAGGCCGCCTTGGAGGAACCTATCAAAGCCAAGGTTTACCAACTGACTGCGCGGCCGCATAAGCACAGACGAGGCGCATTAAAGTCTCGTCGCTCGGCGCAACGCCTAAAGCGAGCGGCGAGCCGGTAGGTAGCCGCAACGATCCTATTAATCGCTCCGAGGCGGTGATGGGTTTGACTCGTCACCGCCTTTCTATTGGCCGAGCGCTGTTCCTTGCTTGAAAAATGAGCCAAACGATTTCATAAATAAATGATGGCAAGCTCATCGCGTCAAGCTAAACTTCGCTCCTGGCTGTACGACGTGCGTTATCGTATCGGCGAATACTCGCTGCGCGGCTTTATCGCGTTGCTGCCCTATATCCCATTTCGTCTCGTTGAGCTATTTGCTTGGGTTCTAGCCTGGGCCACATACATCGTCCTACGCCGTTATCGGCAAAGGATGGAGGACAATTTGGCGTCTGCCTTGGGTAAAGAAATTCCCAGCGCCAAGGAACGGCGATCGTTGGTTTGGCGCGCATGGCTGAATTTCGCCCATGGCGTGCTCGAAACCACGGCGGTCCTGCACTATTCCAAACAGCGCATCATCGATAGGGTCAAATTCGAAGGTGAAGAGCATATTCGCCGCGCTTTGGAAAAGGGCAAGGGGGTATTGGGAATCAGCGCGCACTTGGGTCGGTTTACCATGATCGGCGCGCGTTTGGCGGCGTCGGGCTATCCCTTCAGTGTCGTCGTCAAGCATCCAGCCGATGAACGCTTCACGCGCTTAACCGACGCTTATCGCGCCCGGGTCGGTATCCACACCATCCCTGCCAAACCGCGGCGCGAGGCGGTGCGCGGTATTCTTAAGGCGCTCCGTGAAAACCGCATCGTGCTGATCGTCGCCGACGAGTTTAAGTCCGGCGACGTGATGGTCGACTTTTTCGGTATGAAATTACCTGCGCCGCGTGGCCCAGCCACGATAGCCATACGCACCGGCGCAGTCACGCTGCCGATGTTTGCGATCTTGCAACCCGACGACTCGGTGCTGTTATCGGTCGGCGCGGCGATTCCCGCGGTCGAGCGGGAAGCACTGGAAGAGAGCGTGGTGGCGACGACCGCGGTGTACACGCGCCATCTCGAAGAGGCGATTCGCCGCTATCCTGATCAGTGGAATTGGCTGGGGCTGCCCAACCGCAACGGCACGATGTCGCGCGCCGAGTTGGCGCGCATCTGGCGGGAGTCTAAAAAGGCGCGCGCCGCAGAAGCCCTAGCCGCGCCAAAAAAGACCGGCACCTAGCCCGGATTATTCGCGGTGAAACCGCGATCGAGGCGTAACCCTTCCGGAACGAAGGCAAAACAGTTATGCCTGGAAGACGCAAGCGGGGCGAGTTGCTTATGCGATCAGCAGCGAAAAGGTCGAACATCGGGCCGAGCGCCGAGCACAAAACGAAACATTCGCGCCGATGCCTTCGTTCCTCCAGGGTCACACCTCGATCAACAGAGTGTCATCAGGTTTCCTCGTGGTACGAATAATCCGGGCTAGTCGCGGTGGGTCAAAGTTTCGAATCGAATCCCGGACTCAAGATTCCTTTCTTTTCGGTCGCTTCAAGATAGCGCATGAAGTGATATTTATTTTCGATCTCGTCGAGTTTTAGTGCCGGCAAATCTTTCGGCTGGCCGGGATCGACCTTGACCGCGATCAACGTCAGTTCGTTCTCCTCCCAGGCTTTGACAAAAGCGCCGCGAAATTCTTCGAGCGATTTAACCCACAGCGCGTGCTGGTAACCGGCGCCTTTGGCGATGGCGACGGCGTCGGTGCCGCGCGACGCGGTCGCCGTGCCGCCCGAAGCTTCATAGATTTCGTTGTCGAAAAGCA
>JAERMN010000557.1 GCA_016844625.1 Deltaproteobacteria bacterium | reverse complement strand
CTTCCATCGGCGGGCGGCCGACGATTGTCGTCGGGTAAATCGGATTTTTCTTGTGCGTGATGCAGGTGACGTGAAAAACCGGATAGTCATCGGCGAGAGAATAAAAACCGGTATGATCGCCGAACGGGCCTTCTTGACGCAGCGGTTCCTCCGGATCGACGTAGCCTTCGATGACAATGTCGGAATTCGCCGGCACTTCGATATCGACGGTGACGCCCTTAACCAGCTCGACGCCTTTCTTGCGCAGAAATCCGGTGAAGAGAATCTCGTCGATCTGCGGCGGCAACGGCGCGGTGGCGGCGTAGATCATCGCCGGATCGCCGCCCAAGCAGACGGCCAATTCCATGCGGCCGGATAATTCTTTTTGCTGTTGAAAGTGACGCGCGCCGACTTTGTGCAGGTGCCAGTGCATGCCGGTCGTGCGCCGGTCAAAAACTTGCATGCGATAAAGACCGACGTTGCGCGTGCCCGACTTGGGATCCTTGGAAAAAACCATCGGCAACGTGATGAAAGGGCCGGCGTCACCGGGCCAGCAAGTGAGCACAGGCAGAATATTCAAATCCGGCTCGCGCTCGATGACTTCCTGACACTCGCCCTGGCTCACCATTTTCGGCGGAATCGCCGCCAGCTTGGCCAATTGGCCGAGCAGCGCAAGCTTATCTTTAAAACCCTTCGGCGGCTTGGTGCGGATCAGTTTGTCAATATCGCTGGCGATGCTTTCGACGTCGTCGACGCCGAGCGCCAGCGCCATGCGCTTCATCGAACCGAAAGCGTTGATCAAGAGCGGCATCTGTTTACCGACGACGTTCTCAAACAGCAACGCCGGGCCGTTTGTTTTCATCACCCGGTCGGCGATCTCGGCGATTTCAAGCTCCGCTTTGACTGGATATTGGATGCGTTTAAGCTCGCCGGCGCGCTCCAAAACTTGCACGAACTCTGCTAGGTTGTTGTAGGCCATGGCAATTTGTTCTCGACCGTAAATGAAAAGTACTAAGCGCGCAACCAGCGGGAAATCAAGCACGCCGAGCAAAACTGCATCGACGCAAACATGGCCGAGCTGGCTTGCGCCGCTGTGGGTCGCGCTGGCGACCGGCGCTACGTTTCTTCCCGCCTTGTCGAACGATTTTGTCAATTGGGACGACGACAAGATTCTCACCGACAATCCGTATTATCGCGGCTTAGGCTGGCAAGAGCTTAGCTGGATGTTTACGACGTTTCATATGGGACACTACCAGCCGCTCAGTTGGCTGAGCTTTGCCGTCGATTATTCGATCTGGGGCATGAACCCGTTCGGTTATCATTTGACCAATTTGCTGCTGCACGGCGCCAATGCGGTTCTATTCTACTTTGTCAGCCGGGAACTTTTGCGCGCGGCGCTGTCGCTATCGACAGAGGCGGAAACTGGACAGTTGAGTGCCAGCGCCGCTTTGTCGGCGCTGCTGTTCGCGATCCATCCGTTGCGGGTCGAGTCCGTCGCCTGGGCAACCGAACGGCGCGATGTGCTTTCGGGATTTTTCTATTTAGCAACGGTTTATTGCTATCTGCGCGCCGTTTCGCTGCAAGGGCAGAGCGCGAGGACGCGCTGGCTTGGGCTGGCGCTCGCCGGCTACGTACTGTCACTACTGTCGAAGGCCATCGGCATCACGTTGCCGGTCGTTTTGCTCCTGCTGGATGTCTATCCACTCAAGCGACTGCGAGGCAAACTAACGGATTGGCTCAAGCCGCAAAGCCGTACGGTGCTGGTGGAAAAAATACCTTTTGTGGTTTTCGCCGCCGGCTTCGCGATCGCTGCGTTATCTGCTCAACACACCACCGGCGCGCTTAAACCGTTGGATCAATTCGATGTCTTTTCCCGTCTGCTTCAGGCTTCCTTTGGGTATTTTTTTTATCTCTGGAAGTCGATATTGCCGACACGATTGTCGCCGATCTACGAATTGCCGATGGACGTCGGAAACTGGTTTTGGCTGTTTGTGTTATCCGCGCTGGTGACGATTTCGCTTACCGTTGCACTGATTTGTCGTCGGCGCCGTTGGCCGGCCGCGCTCGCTTGTTGGATTTACTACCTGATCGTGTTGGCGCCGGTAACCGGCGTGGCGCAGAGCGGACCGCAGTTGGTGGCGGACCGTTATAGTTATCTGGCTTGCTTGAGCTGGCCTTTGCTGATCGGTGGCGGCTTCTTTCGATTATGGCAGGCGCAAGAAGCGGCGCGAAATAGCCGGAGATCGTTTATGACGAATGCTGCGGTCGCGATGACGATAGTCGTTTTCGCGGTTCTGACGTGGAAGCAGACTGAGGTCTGGCGCACGGCCAAATCGCTCTGGCAGCATGCCATCGCGGTGGGGCCCACTTCGAGCATTGCCCATTACAATCTAGGACGAACTTTTGAAAGAGAAAAAGATTCAGGTCAAGCGATCGAGCACTATCGTCAGGCGATTACGATCAACCCGACCTACAGCAAGGCTCACTTCAATTTGGCGCGCTTGCTGGCATTTAAGGGGCTTGAGTCTGAGGCGATAGCGCATTACCGACGGGTGCTGGAGATTCGCCCCGATCATGGCGATGCTCATAACGATCTCGGTCTGCTATTCGAAATCCGGGGCGATGCGGCAGCAGCGATGTTGGAGTTTAAAAAAGCCATAGAGCTCGATCCCGGTCATTACAAAGCTTTCTTCAACTTGGCCGAACTCTTGGCCAAGCAAGGTGATCTTGCCGAAGCCATTAGCAATTACCAACAGGCGGCTCGAATCAATCCAAACGAAGCGGCGATTCACATTCGTCTGGCGATTGTTTTGGCGCGACAAGGCCAACTGCAATCAGCCACCAGACATTTTCAGAGAGCCGTGGTTTTGCAGCCCGACGCCGCGGACACTCACGTTTTGTTAGCAAGGTCGTTGGCGGCGCAGGGGAAAACCGCTGAGGCTGAAAGATCCTATCGCGACGCGATGCGGCTC
>JAERMN010000556.1 GCA_016844625.1 Deltaproteobacteria bacterium | reverse complement strand
TCGATCACGCGAAGATGACCGAGCGCGGATTCGTTAGTGATGGTTTCTGCCAAGGGATTACTTTCCGCTCGGTCCGAAGAAGACGTTTTCACCACGAAGGCACGAAGAGCACGAAGTTCGGAGTATTACTTATCCGAACCCTTCGTGTCCTTCGTGCCCTTCGTGGTGAATTATCCTTCGCGCCTATTTGCTCAAATCGACCACGACTCGGCCGCGCACGCCGCCCTTAAGAATTTTGTCGATCTCCGCACTCAACCCATCGAGTGAAACTTCCGTAACAATGCGCAAGAGATCGACGCTCCACTCGCCGGCGAGTTTGTTCCACGCCATCTGGCGCGCGCGCATGGGAATCTCGACTGAATCAACGCCGAGCAGACTCACGCCGCGGAGAATAAAAGGAAACACGTTGACGTTGAGATCGGCGGACATGGCATTGCCGCAGGCCGCCACCAAGCCGCCGTACTTGGCGGTCTTGAGCGCCGTGGCAAGAATGTTTCCGCCCACCGTGTCGACGACCCCGGCCCAGCGGCCTTTTTGCAACGGCCGGCCCGAGGTATCGCTGGCCTCCTCGCGCGAGATGATCGCCTTGGCACCGAGCTGGGTGAGAAATTCTTTCTCGTCAGCCTTGCCGGTAGCGGCCACGACGTTGAAGCCGAGCTTGCCGAGAATCGCCACGGCGATGCTGCCAACGCCGCCGGTCGCGCCGGTGACCAACACCTCGCCGGAATCTTTATTCAACCCGCCGGCCATCAAGCGCAAAATGCACAGCGCCGCGGTCAGACCCGCCGTGCCGTAACCCATGCTGTCGCGCAGTGACAAACCTTGCGGCAGCTTCACCGCCCAACCGGACGGCACGCTGAGGTATTGGCCGAAGCCACCAGAGGTGTTCATGCCAAGATCGAAACCCATGACGACGACTTCGTCGCCGGCGCCAAATGCCTTGGTCGTCGAATCCACGACCACGCCGGCGGCGTCGATACCCGGCGTGTGCGGATATTTGCGCGTCACGGCCTTGTTGCCGGAGGCCGACAAGGCGTCTTTGTAATTGAGCGACGAATACTTGACCTCGACGATGAGCTCGCCGCCGGGCAACTCGCTCAACGCTTTTTGAGTAATCTCGCGAACGAATTTTTTCTCGACGGTCTCGGAAACCACCATCGCTTTGAACTTTTCTGGTAACGCCATGAATCACTCCCTACTAAAATAGATTCGATTTAACCCCGCCTCTGGAGGCGGGCACAAATAAATGGGGTTTCCAAAGGGGGCAAGCATCCCCTTTGGTCGCGAGCGGGGGTTCAATCCCCGCTCGCGACGTCAATTGATTTATACCAGCGCTATCGAATCAAGCGGCGGACTGTCAAGGGGCGACGCGCCTTGGGTTGTGGTTCAGTTTGATTTCGACCCCGGATCGATGTAGGGGCAGGCCTACGTGCCTGCCCTCCGAACGGGCAACCACATAGGGTTGCCCTACAAATTTTGGCGAAACTGAACCACTACCGCGTTTTGATTTACGGGGGTTGCGCGATTCCGAAACGGCTTGAACGATTTGAACTGTTTGAACGGCTTGAACCAATTCGTTCAAATCGTTCGATGACGCATGGCTTGATTTGCGCATCGAATTCATTGCATTGTCGCGTTGGAGGATATTTCCATGGCAGAGAAAAAAACCGGCGGCCTCGAAGGGATCATCGCCGGCAACACAGCGATCTCGACCGTCGGCAAACAAGGCGTCGGCCTCACCTACCGCGGCTATTCGATCGAGGATCTCGCGGCGCATTCCACCTTTGAAGATGTCGCCTATTTGCTGATCTACGGCCGGCTGCCGAAACCGGACGAGCTTGACGATTATAAAGCGAGGCTGCGTAACCTGCGCGGACTCCATCCGACGTTGAAATCGGTCCTCGAAGCAATTCCCAGCAGCGCCCATCCGATGGACGTACTGCGCACGGGCTGCTCGATGTTAGGCACCTTGGAGCCCGAAGGGCCCGGCCGCACACAGATGGGTGTCGCCAACCGCCTGACCGCTTGCTTCAGCGCCATGCTGCTCTATTGGCACCACTTCGTCACCAGCGGCAAACGAATCAACACGGAAACCGATGACGACGACACCGCCGGCCACTTCTTGCACTTGCTGCACGGCAAGAAACCCGATGATCTCTATCGCCGCGCCATCGATGCCTCACTGATTCTCTACGCTGAACATGAATTCAACGCGTCGACGTTTACCACGCGCACGATCACCGCAACCTTGGCCGACTTCTACTCAGCGATCACCGGCGGCATCGGCGCCCTGCGCGGGCCGCTGCACGGCGGCGCCAACGAAGCGGCGATGGAATTGATCGAGCAATTCTCGACGCCGGACGAGGCCGAGAAAGGCATGCTCGAAATGATAGCGGCTAAAAAGCTCGTGATGGGCTTCGGCCACCGGGTTTATAAAATTTCCGACCCGCGCTCCAATGTCATCAAAGCCTGGTCAAAAAGACTCGCCGAGGCAAAAGGCGACACTAAACTTTATGATATCTCCGAGCGCATCGAGCAAGTGATGCGGCGCGAAAAGAAAATGTTTCCCAATTTGGATTTCTACAGCGCCACCGCGTACCACTTCTGCGGCATCCCGACCGCGATGTTCACCCCTTTGTTCGTGATTTCGCGCATCACCGGCTGGGCGGCGCATATTATCGAACAGCGCGCCGACAACCGCTTGATTCGGCCCAACGCCGATTACATCGGTCCCGAGCCGCGTCCCTTCGTGCCAGTAGCAAACCGTTAAAAAAGATGAGTATTCACCACGAAGGACACGAAGATCACGAAGTTCGGAGTTTAATTGTCTGAACCCCTTCGTGTCCTTCGTGACCTTCGTGGTGAACAAAAATTTAGGTGATGGCGTACATTGCCCACACAGAAGCCTGAAGAGCTAGAATAATGAGCGGCGCACTTTCCAACATCCGGCCCGA
>JAERMN010000555.1 GCA_016844625.1 Deltaproteobacteria bacterium | reverse complement strand
TGTCGTTGCTGCTGATCGCGCCGACGGTTTTGTCAGGAAATTTATCGATGGCATCGCTGTGCGGATAGTCGGTGGCGATCATGAGATATTCATCACCGACGTGCTCGACGAACACCGGCGCGAGCTCTTCGCCGGCTTCGCAGCTGACCCAGCAGTTTTGTTTGAAGTAATGGCTCGGCTTCTCTTTGGTTATCTTCGCCGAGCCATGCGATTCATGCTCCCAGTGCTCGTCCATGCGCTCGAGCCAGAACGGCACCCAGCCGCAGCCCGATTCCAAGTGCGCCACTTTGAGCTTGGGGAATTTTTCCAGCACGCCGTCGGCGCAGAAATTTAAGCAGGCGAGCATTTGTTCGAGCGGATGGCAGGCGACGTGGCGGCCGAACTCGCTGTAACGGTCGTTGCCGGCTTGCGGCAAAACCGTGCGCGCGCCCTCGTGGACGCACACCGTGACGCCGAGTTCTGAGGCGACATCGTAGATCGGATAATAATCCGGGCTGGACAACGTCCGGCCACAGAACTTATTGGGGCGCCAGAAGATGCCGACCAGGCCGAGCTTCTCGCGGGCGTATTTCAATTCCTCGACGGCGCGCTTGGGATCTTGCAGCGGCAGCAGCATGACACCGTAGAGTCGTTTACGATCGTGGTCGCAGTACTCGGCCAGCCAAGTGTTATACGCCCGGCAAATCGCCGCGCTCAACTGCGGATCGATATCGTCGCGCCACATGATGTAGAGGCCGATGGTGGGAAACAGCACCGAGACATCGATACCTTCGCGTTCCATGTCGCGAATATTGGAAGCCGGATCGAACTTATGCGCGTAGGCGTCAGCGAAACATTCGCGCCAGCGCGCCGAAGCGGAAAAAATATAGCCGTAGTCTTCTGTCACTCGGCCGGGGCGAACCGCGGAATCTGAAACCGGTTTGCCGTCGACTTCGCGCACGGTCTGGTTCGGCCCCGCAAGCCGCACCCGGCTTTTGAATTTTTCCGGCAAGTAGCGCTGATATAAATCCGTCGGCTCTAAAATATGCCGGTCGGCATCGATGACTTTGAATCCGTCTTTCATGGCTGGTCTCCTTTTCCCGGGTGCTATGAAATTTGTTTAGTGCGAGTAACGTCATTTACATAGATCAAAGCGGTGCGCACGGCAAGTGCTAACGCGGCGCTTGCACGGAAGCAGCATCGACGCTCCATAGGCCCGCACCGCGCGTCGCCATATAGAGAAAGACATAACAGTAGAAAACCGCTTCCTCGCCGCCGTTTTGGATCGGCCAAAAACCGTTGGGTAAATGTCCGCTAAAGTACGCCACCGCCATCTGCCCACTGGCGATAAACGATGCCATGACGGCGAACCAACCGACGGTGATCAAAGCTCCGGCAATCAGCTCGATCAGGCCGGCAATACCGATGAGCGTCAATAACGGCGCCGCCGCGCCGTTGACCCCGCCGAATAATCCAAAAACCTTTTGCAAGCCGTGACAGAAAAATAATAGACCGATGACGATGCGCATGATCGCATAGGCTTGCGGCGCGTAGCTGGCGAGAAATCTCTGCATGGGATTGCACTTATCCGATTGCCGGCCCATTTGAAGCATTGAAAGTTTTACTGGGTTTCCCAACCACCGCCCAGAGCTTTATACAAGGCGACGAGGTTCACCGCCATATTAGCCTCGCTCTGGGCTAGCTCAATTTCTGAAGTATAGAATGTGCGCTCGGCATCGAGCACGTTGAGAAACGCGACCAGGCCTTGGCCGTAAAGATCGTTAGCCAGCCGCACCGCGCGGCGATTGACCGCGCTCGCTTCGAGCAGGGAACGGTAGCGGGTTTGTTCGTAGGCGTAATTCACCAACGCCGATTCGACTTCCTGCAGCGCGGTTAGAACCGACTTTTCATAAAGCCATAGCGCCTGTTCTTGCTGGGCATTGCGCACTTCGATATTGGCGCGAATCTTACCGGCATCGAACATCGGCCAGCTAATCGTCGGCCCGATCGACCAGAACCGGCTTTTTCCCGTGAACCAATCGCTGGCGCTGATGCTCTGCAGGCCAAACGCGCCGGTCAAGGAAAATTTCGGATAGAGATCGGCGGTCGCTGCGCCAACCTGCGCCGTCGCCGCCGCTAATTGCCGCTCGGCGCGGCGAATGTCCGGCCGGCGTCTGAGCAGTTCTGCAGGCATACCGACATGGGCTTCGGGCGGTATCGCGGGTATCGGCGTATCTTGCGCCAGTTCATCCCACAACAAGCCCGGTTGCGCGCCGAGCAGGAGGTCAAGCCGGTAGGCGGTTTGTCTCAGCGCGCTTGCCAACGCGGGGATTTGTGCCGCGCTTGTGAGCGCTTGCCCTTCCGCTTGGACAACTTCAAAATCGCTGGACAACCCCACCTCAAAGCGAACTTTCATCAGACGCAAAGTTTCTTGCTGCGCTCTTAGATTGTCTTGAGAAACGGCGAGCCGCCGCTGCAAGCCGCGCAGGTCGATATAATTCTTCGCCACATCGCCGAGCAACGTCACGAGAACACTGCGCCGGTCTTCCACCGAAGCATCGAGAATCGCGTCGGCGGCTTCAACGCGCCGGCGCGCGCCGCCAAAGACGTCGATTTCCCAACTGGAGTCAAAACCAGTCCTAAACAGATTTTGTTCTAGATTGCCGCCTCCTTGTGGCGCCGCCCTCCCCGCCGCAAAAGCATTTTCGCTGGTGCGGATGCGGCTGTAGGAATCGCTAACATTGACCGTCGGCCATGCCTCCGCGGTGGTCACTCCGAGCAATGCGCGCGCCTCGCGCACACGCGCTTCGGCGACCGCAAGATCCAAGTTGGATTCCGCTGCGCGCTTGATCAGCGAATCGAGCAACGGATCGTTAAACTCGGTCCACCAGCGTGCCAAATCAACCGGCTGTGCATAAATCCCATAATTCCAACCTTCCATCCACTGCGCGGGGACCAGCGGTTTGGGCGCTTGATAATCCGGCCCCACCGAACA
>JAERMN010000108.1 GCA_016844625.1 Deltaproteobacteria bacterium | reverse complement strand
CGGTCTATGTCTCACGCAGCGATAATCCGAATCGAAAGCTGCTCTACACTTGGGAACTGATCAAGGCCAACAACACTTGGGTCGGCATCAACACCCTGCACCCCAACAAGCTCGTGCCGGAAGCGGTCCAAGCCGGCGTGATCAAAGAATTGCGTGGCTTCGAGAATATCCGTCGCGAAGTCAAAGTCAGCGCCCACAGCCGGCTCGACCTCTGTCTCGAAGGCGGCAACGGCAACTGCTTCGTCGAAGTCAAAAACGTCACCTTTGCGGTCGACGGCACGGCGGCGTTCCCCGACGCCGTCAGCGAACGCGGCACGAAGCATTTGCGAGAGCTCATGCGCCTCAAACGCCAAGGCCACCGCGCCGCCATCGTCTTCGTCATCCAGCGCGCCGACTGCGACAGCTTTCGCCCTGCCGATGAGATCGATCAAGAATACGGCCGCTGGTTCCGCCGCGCGATCAAAGCCGGAGTTGAGGCGCTTCCCTATCGAGCGAAGGTGTCACCAAAAGAAATTGTCCTGACCGAACGAATTTCAATGAAGCTGTAGCAGGATCGTGATGTTCGTTCTCAGCAATCGGCAATTCACCGAACGATTCTTGTTCCGTCATGCCCGCGCAAGCCGGCATCCAGCGACATCCCTCCTGGATTCCGGGTCGCCCCCGCCCTTCGCCGAGGTTGCCGGGAATGACGAATGGATAGGTCTCGCGTGAAATCTGAGACAAAACCTGCCGAACGTCTTATTGCCACGCGCTCACCGGACATGTTAAGACGCAGACGAATGTAACCCATAGCGATCTATTCCAGCTACTATCCGAAGGAGGATTTATGATCACCGCTCAAGATTTGCAAGGCGCATTAGCGATCATGCCGACGCCGGCCAAGGAAGGCGCCGAACGTTTGGACGCGACCCATACCGTCGACCTCGATGAAACCGCGCGGCTCGCCGAAAGTCTCGTGCGTGACGGCGCCAACGGCATCATGGCGCTCGGCACCATGGGTGAATGCGCGACGACATCGCAAGCCGACTACGAAGCCTTTGTCGATTGCTTGCTCAAGACCGTGCGCGGGCGGATTCCGACTTTTGTCGGCACCACCGCGCTAAGCGGCCATGAAATCGCCCGGCGTATCAAGTTCGTCAAAGAGCGCGGCGCCACCGGCACACTTCTGGGCATTCCCATGTGGCAGCCGGCCAACGTTGAGATGGCTGTCAAGTTTTACGCCGACGTGGCGGACATTTTCCCCGATTTTCCGATCATGGTTTACGCCAATCCGCGCGCCTTTCGGTTCGACTTCGGCGTCGACTTTTGGGGACCGGTCGTGCAGAAAGCGCCGACGGTGATGTCGGCGAAATTCTCCAGCAAGGCGATTCTCAAAGACGCCATCGCCGCCAGCAAAGGGCGCGTTAATTTTGTGCCGCCAGTGGGCCTCGCTTACGAGTTCGCGCAAATCGCGCCGGAGTCGCAAACCACTTGCTGGATTCCTTCCGTCGGACCCCAGGTCGCCATCGCGCTCATGAAAGCGCTAGCCGGGCGCGACGCCGAGCAAGCTAAATCCGTCGCCGCGGACATCGCCTGGGCCAACGAGCCGCACCACGCGATCACCGGCTCCCAGGAAGTGTTCGCGTCTTACAATATCCAGCTGGAAAAAGTTTTGATGGCCGCATCCGGCTATTGCAAAACCGGCCCAATCCGTCCGCCGTACAACTACATGCCGGACGATTTCCGCAAAGCAGCAACCGAAGGCGGCCAGCGTTACGCCAAACTGCGCGAGAAGTATTCCCAGATGCTCGGCTAGTTTGCGCTCTTGAAGACGCAACTCACTCATTGGCCGTTCGTTCACGTCGGGGCGAGCGGCCAATTAATTCTATGTTAACCCCGCCTGTTGAGGCGGGAACAACTAAATGGGGTTTCCAAAGGGGGCGAGCATCCCCTTTGGACGGGGTTCGATCCCCGTCCGCGAAGTGCTTGGTTTAATTACAGCGTGCCGATTAGGAGAAGCACAGAATGATCGAACCGAAAGTTTCCAGCGCATCAATTTCTCTAAAAAGAAGTTCCTACAAGCAGTGGATCGAAGCTGACGGCATTCCGCTGGTCGAAAGTTTTTTCGTCGAAGACATCGCCACCGTAGCGCTCCAACCCTGGCCGCGCACCGGCGGCTTGGGCGTACGCCTCTGCCTCGAAGGCACGGGCGAAACCAACGACGCCTATATCTGTGAAATCCCCGCCGGCAAAGCGCTCGAACCGGAAAAGCATATGTATGAAGAGCTGATCTACGTCATCAGCGGCCGCGGCGCAACGACGATTTGGAACGAGAACGAACCGAAGCGGGCATTTGAATGGCAAGAAGGTTCGCTGTTCTCGCCGCCGCTAAATTCCTGGCACCAGCTTTTCAATGGCAACGGCAACGAGCCTGCCCGGTTTCTCGCTGTCACCAGCGCGCCATGCATGATTAACTTGATTCACAACACCGATTTCATTTTCAATTGTCCCTACATTTTCCGCGATCGCTTTAACTCGCAGGAAGACTATTTCGGCACTCCCGGCACCTGGTACGCCGGCCGCACCTGGCAGACCAATTTCGTCGCCGATGTGAAGAATCTCAAACTACTCGAATGGAAGGAGCGCGGCGGCGGCGGTTCGCAAGTGCGTTTGGAAATCTCCGAAAACACTTTGTGCGGCCACATCTCACAGTTCGCCATCGGCAGCTACAAGAAAGCGCACTTTCACGGCCCCGGCGCGCACGTTATTATCCTCGCCGGCCACGGCTACTCGCTCCTCTGGCCGCGCGGCCAAGAAATCAAACGCTTCGATTGGAAACCGGGCAGCCTGGTCGTCCCGCCGGGCGGATGGTTTCACCAGCATTTCAACTCCGGTGCCGAGCCCGTGCGCTATTTAGCGCTGCGCTGGGGCAGTCAAAAATATCACGAGATGTGGGGCGAAGGGCGCGGCAAAGCCGACGTCGACGTCAAACTCGGCGGCAACCAGATCGAATACGAAGACGAAGAGCCGCTCGTGCGAAAGATGTTCGCAGAGGCTTGCGCCAAGACCGGTGTGGAGAATCTGATGGAAAAATATTACCAGGCGAAATAGCAGATCGAATCTTTACCTTGGTAATCGGAGGAGCGCTCAATGCCCGATCTCGCTGAGTTATTTCGCACTGAACCTGGCACGCTGGGCGGCCGCTACATGCGGACGTTGTGGCATCCGATATTCATCGCCTCGGATCTAAAACCGGGCTGGGCGAAACCGGTTCAGATTCTCGGCGAAAAGTTTACGCTCTATCGCGGTGAGGGCGGCGCGCCGCATCTGACAGCGTTTCGCTGTGCGCACCGCGGCCTGCAACTTTCCGTCGGTTGGATCGAGGGCGACTCGATTCGCTGCCGCTTTCACGGCTGGAAATACGACGGCAGCGGTCAGTGCGTCGAAGTTCCGACCGAAGATGAATCAACGGCTAAAACCGTGCGCCTGCGCAGCTATCCGGTGCGGGAATATTTGGGGCTGATCTTCGCTTTTATCGGCGACGGCGACGCGCCGGCCTTGCCGCGCTATCCCGCTTTGAATCGGGCGGCGAGCTGTGGGTCGAGGCCTACACGCGCGCCTGCAATTTCGTCATCAACATGGAAAACGATCCGGTGCACATCGCCTTCGCGCACCGCGAGTCGGAGCTATACCTCAATCGTCCGGAAATTCCGGTGAAAGTGGAAGCGGAAGAAAGCGACTGGGGCATCGATATTCGCTCGACCTTTGCCAACGGTTGGGTGCACATCAATCAACGCGGCTGGCCCAACATGACCTGCTTCAAATCGCCGCGCCAGCAACATCGCAGCCATCTCACCTGGCGCGTGCCAATCGACGACGACAATCACTGGAGCTTCCAGGTCGATATCATGGTCGACACGGCGGGGCCGGAAAAGATGAAACAGTACCGCCAACGCCACGACGCCCGCGGCGGCAAGATCGGCCGGTCCTATATCGAATTGGGCGAGGCGATCCTGCGCGGCGAGCTGCGCATCCAAGACATCGACGGTGATGACAAGGCGAATATGATCTGGATCCAAGACTATGTCACCCAGGTCGGCCAAGGACCGTTGTCGGAACGAAAGAGTGAACGCTTGATCCGCGCTGACGTGGGCCTGCTGCTCTATCGAAAACTCTGGGAACGAGAAGTCATGGCGCACGCCGAGGGCCGCCCGCTGAAACAGTGGCACCGCTCCGAAGCGGTCATCGCCAGTGAAGATGAGTAAGATTCGCGCAAGAGACAGAAGTTTCAGATTCGGAGAGTTAGCCGCAAAGAACGCAAAGGACCCAAAAACGCAGAGACGCAGGGCGCGCTTCGCGCACCGAAAACTTAATTTTTCTTCTTAAATCCGCCGATTAGCGCGCGCTTCGGGTCGTCCCAAAAGCATTGCACGTTTTCAAAGCCCAACTCTCTGAGCCATTTTAATTGCTCGTCGAGAGATGGCTTCATGCGGTCGAAGTTTAAGAAACAGCCACCCGGTTTGAGTAGCGAAAAAGCCTCGCCGTATATCGATTGAATGGTTTCATAGGCGCGCACGTTGTGGATCGCGATCGACGACACGACGGCTTCGAAGGAGCCATCGATTTTTTTGCTCCAACCTTGATGACTAAAGTCCGCTTGCACATGACGGACTCGATCTTTGAGCCCGGCCATGCGCGTTTCGCCGAGCTTGATCATCTCGTCCGAGCCGTCGTGGCACACAGCCTTGGCATTGGAAAAGTGGCCGAGGAGAAATTGGCAGAGCGCACCATATCCCGAGCCTAGATCCAATAGCGTGATCGGAGCATCCTTCGCATAAGGGATGACCTCCGTCATTAAACGGAAAGGCTTTTCCCGCTGCGCTTCCTTGGGATCTTGTCCCTCAGCCCAGCGATTTACATATTCTGTCGACGACCAGTCATGGTGTTCCCAAAGGTCTGCTATTTTTGCCATAGGGAATCAATATCCGAATCGACCGCTTCAAGTCAACGGTAGAATCAGCTCGTAATTCCGCGCCAAGAGATTGCAATAGCGCCGACTCATCGGATAACAATCGCACTGAAGTCAATATCATCAGAACTGAATCAGCGGAGGAGCAAATGAAACTACAAGATCAAGTCGCACTGATTGTCGGCGGCGCGCGCGGCATCGGCGCGACCATCGCCCACACTTTTTCTAACGAAGGCGCGAGCATGGTGCTGGTCGATTTGGAAAAGATGAAGCCTGAGCTTAACGCGGTCGCGCAAACGATCAGTCAACAAGGCGGCAATGCCGTCGCCATCAGCGCCGATTGCAGCGACGACCGGCAAGTGAACAACTTGGTCGATGAAACCGTGCGCCGCTTCGGCAAGATCGACGTATTGATCAACAGCGCTGGCTTCCGCGGTCCGCTCGTAGCCGTCACCGAAATCAGCGACAAAGAATTCGACGAGGTTATTTTGTACAACTTGAAGCTGGTATTTCTCTGCTGCCGCGCGGTGCTGAAACAAATGGTCAAGCAAAAGAGCGGCAGCATCGTCAGTATCTCCGGCACCGCCGGCCGCGAAGGTATGGCGATGCGCGGATCACTCTGCGCCGCCAAGTGGGGCGTGGTCGGTCTAACCCAAACCATCGCCAAAGAATATGGCCCTCATGGTATCCGAGCCAACATCATCTGCCCCGGCGGCATGGACGAACCCGATCTGCGCGAGATGTACGCCGAGCGCGCCAAAAGCTTGGGCATGACCTTCAAAGAGTTGGAAAACCAAATCCTCGCGCTCACACCGCTGCGTAAGTACGCCAAGCACGAAGAAGTCGCCAACGCCGCGCTGTTCCTCGCGTCCAGTGACTCATCGCACACGACAGGCGAGTCTTTGAACGTGTCGGGCGGACGTTTGATGAGCTAGAAACAGGGTCTAAGAATTCAGCGAATTGATCGGGGCGCCATCCTTCGCGCCAGCGCAGGATCTGCTTTATTGCGGCACGAATCGTAAAATACAATCTTTGCCAATGGTCCAGTTTGTCTACGACTTTGTGATTCTTGATTTAAGTCGCCGACGATCTTGCAAATTGCGCCGGAGTCACGCTGATCACTCCTAATTTGGCTTCCCGAAAGAGCGCCAACCCCGACGCGAGCAAAATCAAACTCATCACCAACATAAAACCGTCGTAGCTGCCGGTACGATCGAAAACCAGACTCGCGACCATCGGACCGCCGGCGGCGCCGATTTGGTGCACGATGAAACTCATGCCGAGAATGACGCCGGCCATTCGCGGTCCCACCAGTTCGTAGAACAACACACTGCCAACCGCCACGGTGCCGAAGGTCGGACCGATGGCGAGACCGACCACCGCGTAGTAAGCCCACTCATTGCTGATATCGAGGGACATCAGCAACGTGCCGACGCCGCGCGTAAGATAGCTGGCGCCGAGCATGCGCGCGCGCCCGTAACGATCCGAGAGCCAGCCGAAGAGCAACGCTGAAATCACCGCGGCGCCGCCAAAAACGCTGACCGCCCGCGCTCCGGTCGCGGCGTCGAATCCTTTACTCATCGTCAGCGCGACCAGGTGAGCGATCTGAAAAAACGCCACGCCGCAGGAAAACCGCACGGCAAAAAGCACCAGCATCGAGCGATTGCGCAGATACGGCAGACACGCGCTCCACGCCATGCGTGTGCTATGGCCTGCCTGCGAGCCAGCGGGATCGCGCGCGCCGAACCACGCCAGCGGCAACGCGACAAAAAATAATACCGCGCTGGCAGCAAACGCCGCCGTGCGCCAGTCATAGGAGTAAATCAAAAAATAAATCACCGGCGCGAACAAGAGCGGACTCATCGGCGGCGCAGTCTGAATCACGCTGACGGCAAGGCCGCGGTTGATCGCGAAATGTTTAGAGACGAGCAGCGACATAACCGCCAAACTGCACGCGCCCATCGCCAGTCCGACCAGCACGCCGTACGTCAGTGACAATTGCCAAAGATTTTGCGACAAGCCCATGCCGGCGAATCCCGCCGCCATGAGCAGGATTCCAGTCAACACCACCGGCCGCGAGCCGCGATCGTCAGCCAGTTTGCCGAAAAGAATCGCTCCCGCGCCCCAGCCCAACATCGCGACGACATACGGCAAGGTCGCGAGTGAGCGCGACAAGCCGAACTCTTTTTCAATCGGCGGCAGAAACAAACTGAACGTGCTCATGCCGATCGACGTCATCGTCGCCACGGCAGCGCACAGGAGTAGAATCGCGCTGCGGGAGATTTTCATGGGACCGCTTCGTTATCGCAGACAATGGTGGGAGCGTCAAACGAGCATCACGATCTAACGGAGAAGTTGGCGCGTCATGGATGCTAAATTATCGCCCTCGGAGTATTCCGTACCGAAAAAGGATCAGGCAACTTTCTCGGCGTCAGCTTTTTCGGAACCTGACTGCTATTAGTATGTCAAAAAGCTGCCTGTCCCCTTCTCTGATTCTAGATTCTTCTAATTTGCGGTGCGCAAGCGCACCCTACCCGACCAGCGCAGGAGCGCCGCAACTCAACAAGACTATAGAATTAACCACTGAGAGCCTAGCAGGGCAGAGCCGCAACCAAATAAGAAAGAAAGTTTTCACCACGAAGGACACGAAGAGCACGAAGTTCGGAATTATAATTCTCCGCAGCCTTCGTGTCCTTCGTGATCTTCGTGGTGAATAATCAAAATTGGGTCAGCTCAGATACCCTCGCTCGCGCCAAAAGCGCTCGGCGGCAGAATGCAATGGAATGCTGAGCGGCCCGTCGGCTGTGTCCCGGCACATCTGATCGAGCGGTAGCGGGCCGGGCTCTTGCCAGCCGATTCTATCTTTGCGCGCTTCCAGCGCGGCGCAGATCGACGCGATCACCTCGTCCGGCACATCAGCGTGGGTGTAGACCGCGAAGCCGCTGAAATCCAAGGTCGGCAAGTCCTGAGCTAATTTCGGATAGCGTGCCTTGGGCATCACCGCGCGGCGCAGGCCAAGGGCTTCCGTCTTGGTCAGCATCGCATCATCGAGCGGTAGGATGCGCATGCCGGCGTCTAGTGCCGGGTTAACCCAACCACGCACGGCCTCGTCGATGATCATATCGACTTCGCCGCGCCGCATGGCGCCCAAACGGTTATCCTTCAGCGGCAAACCGTCGTCGTAGCGCACCTGCCCGCCCCACGAAATGACGTCGTCGAGCGAGAAACCCGCCGTGGCTAAAACTTCTTTGACCACCGGGTGAAGCGCATGATCCTTTTGACCGCGCATGGAAATTCGCAAAGGTAATCGTCGCTCGCGGATTTCGTGGAGCGAATGCACATCCGTGCGTTCAGTCACGGCGAACGCCAGCTGGTCGGGCGATGGAATGATGGTAATCGCGCGCAGCGCGATCGGCGCTGCGAACGGCCCAGTGCCACGCACCGCCAGCGCCAAATACATCGCCGGATTACTGATCGCGAGCTGCATCTCACCGCGCGCGACCAGATCGATGGCCGCCGGCCCATCGCTGGCAATCATATTGACCGCCCAACGCTCCGCGCCCTGCACGCGCAGACTCACCCGCGCTTGGCGGTTCGGCCAATCCGGTTGATCGACCATTTCCGAAGCAACTTCGAGAACCAGCCGGGAACGGAT
>JAERMN010000107.1 GCA_016844625.1 Deltaproteobacteria bacterium | reverse complement strand
CGGCCTCGACAAACTCACTGTTTGGGTACATCGCCGGCAACCGGTTCTTTGCCGCGAAGTCCAACACTTGGCGTTGCTGATTAGTGATAACTGAACCTGTGGTCGTAATGAGCGCCTGGGCGCCTTCCCTGTTCGCTCGTGCGAATGCGCTGTCAAAATCGTCAAGGCTTCGCACCGGAAGGGATAGAAGTTTGACTCCCAACGCCTTGGCCGCAGCCTCCATCTCTGTGAGAGTCAGGTTTCCCCTCGGGCCACCCGATCCCCAGAGGAAGGCCACCCGGACAACCTTAGGAAAGGCTTCCTTGAGCAACTCCAACCGTTTGCCATCTAGATCCGGCGCAATGTTGGAAAGTCCCGTGATATTCCCGCCTGGCCGTGCCAGGCTGGAAACGATCCCACTTCCTACTGGATCGGCAGCAGCGGCGAATACGATGGGAATCGTCGCGCTCGCCTTTTTAGCAGCTAAAATAGCCGGGGGTCCGGAGGCGACGATGACATCAACTTTGAGCTGAACCAGTTCGGCTGCCAGGTTTGGCAGCCGTTCGGGTTTCCCGTCTGCGTATCGATATTCAATGACACAGAATTCCTATCCGGGGAATTCTCGCCGGCTGCTGCGCCTGAGCTGGAAAGGGAAGAGCCAAAAGCATCGAGCAAAAAGTTCGCCGAGTGATTTTTGTAGTCATGATTTTTTTTCTCCTCGCTTTTGCCGACACCTGACCTCTGACTTCCGACCACTTTCAGATGACCGATCAGCCTTTGACTGAGCCTATTTCAAAAGCTCCCGCGCGATCACCAGCTTCTGAATCTCCGACGTGCCCTCGTAAATGCGCAGCGCACGCACGTCGCGGTAGAGCCGCTCCATAATGTTGCCGACCACCACTCCCGTGCCGCCGTGAATCTGCAAGCTCTGATCGACGACGCGCTGAGCCGCTTCGGTGGCGTAGAGTTTCGCCATCGATGATTTCTGCTTTGGTTCTTCGCCGCCACAGTCATACGCCCAGGCCGCTTGGTAGACTAATAATCTTGCGGCTTCCAGCTCCGTCGCCATTTCGGCGAGCTTAAACTGAATGCCTTGAAACTCACCGATAGCCCGGCCGAATTGCCGCCGCGCTTTGCTGTACTGAATCGCTTCCTCTAGCGCCCTTTGGGCAAAACCGACCGCAGCCGCGCCGACGCTGCAGCGTAAAAGATCGAGCGTTTCAAATGCGATCTTCAATCCTTCGCCCTCAGCGCCGAGTAACGCGGATTGCGACACAACACAGTCGGTGAATTCGAGAACGCCGATCGGATGCGGCGACAGCACTTTCGTCTTCTCCGTCACGGCCAAGCCCGGCGTGTTCGCGTCGACAATGAATGCGCTCACGCCCTTAGCTTTTTTCTCCGGCGCTGTCGATGCGAAGACAACGTAGAAGTCCGCGATGCCGGCGTTGGAAATGAACCGCTTGGTGCCGTTCAAAACGAATTGTTCGTCCTGGCGCACCGCCGTCGTTTGCAACGACGCGACGTCAGAACCGGCCAGCGGCTCGGTAATCGCGAATGCCGCGATCGCCGCGCCGCTGGCTACTCGCGGCAGATAGTTTTGTTTTTGTGCCGCGCTGCCCGCCAGCGTAATCGGAAAACTGCCCAGCGCTTGCAGCGCGAACATAGTATCGGCGAGCGCATCGCCACGCGCCAACTCTTCGCGAAGAATGCACAGATCGCGCGCTGCGACTTGCTTGCGAGCGCCGCCGAACTGGCGTGGCACGGCATGTTTTAAGAATCCTGCTATGCCGAGCTGCTTGATCAGATCTCGCGCGCGCTGATCAAGATCATCTTCGCTTTCGTGGCCAGCGAACAAATTGTTTTTCGCCCACAACCGGACTTGGGCTTGAAGCGCGGAGTGATCTTGGCTGAAGAACGGCAACATGATCGTAAAGAATCTAAGACTGATTAAACTTCGGCGGCCGCTTCTCGATAAACGCCCGCTAGCCTTCTCTAAAATCCTGAGCTCGCGTTGAACGCAAGTAATCCCCGGCCTCCGGCACTTTATTTTGCCTTTTGACTTTTTACTTTTTACTTTCTCTCACGCCATCACCGCGCCGCCGTCGACATTGATCGCCTGTCCGGTCATGCCGGCAAGTTTTTCCGACGCCATCAACAGCGCCAATGAAGCAACTTCCTCCGGTTTGATCAAACGATTCTGCGGCGCGCTGGCGGCGAAGAGCTTAAGAATATCGTCAACGCTCTTGCCGGTCTTCTGCGCCATCACGCGCGCGTTCTCGTGCGTCCGTTCGTCGTCGATGTAGCCTGGGCAAATCATATTGACGGTAACGCCGTGGCGTGCGGTTTCCAGCGCCAGCGCCCGCGTCAGTCCCAACAAGCCATGTTTTGAAGCAGTGTATGCGGTGACGTGACTGTAACCAACCTTAGCCGTCGTCGAACCGATGTTGATGATTCGCCCCCATTTGGCTTGAACCATTGCGGGCAAAAATATTTTGCCGCAATTATAACTGCCAGTGAGGTTGGTCGCCAACGTGTCATCCCACAAACCGTCCGACATATCGGCAAAGCTCACCGCGTGGGCCATGCCGGCGTTGTTGACAAGAATCTGCACAGCGCCCCAATGACGCGCGATCTCATCGGCTAAATTTTTCACTTCCTTGCGTTGAGTCACGTCACAGGCGATGGCGCGGACTGGCGCGCCATTACGAGCCATTTCATCAGCCGACCTCTGCAAACTCTCACGGTTGCGCGCGCTGATCGCGACGCGGCAACCTTGCGCGGCAAATGCAGACGCGAGCGCGCGCCCCAGGCCGCCGCTGCCGCCGGTGATCAAAACAATTTTTTCCGAGAGACTGGCCATAACATGACAATAACACATCCACTGCATCAAATTGCAATTGCGTGGCGCGGTCCACTTGTTCTCGCGAGCGCTTTTCGATAAAGGAAGATCAGCTTCAAGTTCGGAGGTTTGCCCGTGAAGATCGCCGCGAGTTTTATTGCCCTCACATTAGGCCTAGCGCCGGTCGCGATTGGCGCCGAAGAGATATCGGCAAAAACTTTTCAACCGATCTGGCGCGATGCGCCGCCCGCCACGAGCGAAACGGAACTGGATCGGCTCAACCGCGCGTTCGTGCAACTCGCCAACAACTCGCGGCCAGCCATCGTCCAGATTCGCGTCACGGGTCAAGAAACTAAAGCCGGTCAAAGCGAAGCGCAGAGCAGCCGCGGTTCGGGCTATTTCATCGATCCCCAGGGCTACATACTTACCGCCCAACATGTGATCGACAAAGCGAAGGATATCGAAGTTCGCTTAGCCGATGGACAGCGTTTGCCGGCACGAATGATCGGCGCCGATAGCCAGATCGACGTTGCGATATTGAAAATCAAAACTGAGAAAGAAGTGCCAGTGCTGTCGTTCGCCGATTCGGATGCGATCCGTGTCGGCGATCTCGCCTTAGTATTTGGCTATCCTTTCGGCCGCGAAAGCTCGATGAACCTAGGCATCATCAGTCGCGCTGGCCGGACCTATGCGGATTCGGCGAGCTTCGATTATATTCAAACCGACGCCGGCGCTTATGCCGGCGGCAGCGGCGGACCGCTGCTCAATCGCCAAGGCCATGTGGTCGGCATGATCACCATGGCGTCAGAGCGCGGCAACATGGGCTTTGCCACGCCGATCAATCTAATCAAAAAACTCCTGCCGCGCCTGATCAACGGTGAAAAATTTGCCTGGGGCTGGTTGGGCGTGCAGATGTCGGACATTTCCCTGGAACAAGCGACAGCTCTTGGACTGCACTCGGTGAAAGGCGTCGTCGTCAGCACGGTGTTGCCGGGACAACCGGCGGCGCGCGGCGGCCTGCAAAAGCAAGATGTGATATTGTCAGTGAACGACAATTACGTCGATAGCCCGCGCGATGTTGTGCGTATGGTCGGCGGACTGGAAGCGGGTCGTGTGGTCCGCCTCACGATCGTCCGCAAGGGCCAGACAATCCAGCTCTCAGTGCCGCTCGGTATCAAGCCGGAGTTGGCAAAAGCGCGCGAAGGCTAGCCCGGATTATTCGCGGTAAAACCGCGCCTGCTCATGGATTGGCGTTGGCCTGATTCCCAGTTGCGGCTAATTTTCTTTGCTGCTCGGTAAATAGCTGGAGCTTTTTCTGCACGCGATCGTTGACCGATCCTTCCGGATAAGTGCCATCGCTGTTCCTTGCGCCGGCCGACGTTCCGGTCAAAACCTCGATCCCTTCATCGATCGTACTCACTGCGTAAATATTAAACTTGCCGGCGCGCACGGCATCGACGACATCGGCGCGCAGCATGAGATTGCGCACGTTGGCGCGCGGAATCATCACGCCCTGTCCCGCGGTGAAACCCTTGAGCCGGCAGACATCGTAGTGGCCTTCGATTTTGTAATTAACCCCGCCGATCGCTTGCACTTCGCCGTTTTGATTAACCGAGCCGGTTACGGCAATGCCCTGCTTGATCGGTGTGTCCGACAAGCTCGACAAGAGTGCGTATAATTCGGTCGATGACGCACTGTCGCCGTCGACGCCGTCGTAAGACTGTTCGAAGCAAACGCTGCTCGATAACGAGAGCGGCGTTTGCTGGGCGTATTTGCCGCCTAAATAGCCGCCGAGAATGAGCACGCCCTTGTCATGACTCTTGCCGCTCAGCTTTGACTCGCGCTCGATGTTGACGATACCACCGCGCCCCATGAAAGTTTTCGCGGTAATGCGCGACGGCTTGCCGAAACTGAAATCGCCCATCTGATAAACCGCCAAACCATTGACCTGGCCGACCACGGCGCCGTCAACGTCCACCAGCACGGTGCCTTCGGCGATCATTTCTTGTAAGCGCTTTTCAATCAGATTGAGGCGAAAGGTCTTTTCCACTAGCGCGCGCTCGACATGTTTACCGGATACCAGCTCGGCATTTTCCTTGCCGGCCCAGTAGTCCGATTCGATCAGCAAGTCGACCATGTCGCTGAAGCGCGTCGACAGCTTGTTTTGATCCTCCACTTGGCGCGCGCATTGCTCAATCACCCGCGCCACGCCTTCGCTGTCGAAGTGGCGCAAGCCCTCGCGGTTACAGTAATCGCTGATAAAGCAAGCGAACGCCGTGATGTTTTCCTGCGAGCGGTCGATTTCGAAATTAAAATCCGCTTTGACTTTAAATGTTTCGCGGAAATCGGGATCGGCGGAAGCTAAGGTTCGATAGAGATAGGGATCGCCGATCATGATCACTTTGGTGTCGGTCGGAATCGCCTCGGGCCGGAGTCCCTGCGGCGGCACGAAACCGAAGAACGCGCTCGGCTCTTCGATGCGGAGTTCGCGGTTCTTGATTACACGCTGCAACGCTTCCCAGACACCGGCGTTGGACAGCACGTCGCGATCATTCAGAACCAGATAACCACCGTTAGCTCGGCTAATCGAACCGGCTTTGACCAGGGTGAAGTCGGTGATGTAGCCGCCGACGATCGGTTTTTTTTCGATCATGCCGAATAGATTGTGAAACGTCGGATTGGTCTCGACGATGATCGGCGCGCCTTGGGTGTCGCCATTATCGACGAAAACGTTGACGCGATAGGGTTGGAAGGGATCGGTCGGCGGCTCGCCAAATGGCATTCCGCCCATCGGTCTGCCTGACGGCGTCGCATCGGCGCCTTTGAAGCGCTGCAAGTTTTTCAGAATATGATCGCGCACGCCGTCGAGATAACTAACGACTTTGGAATGGTCCTGATATTTGTCCTTCAACTCGGCGAGGGGAATGCGCACCAAGTAGTCCGCCGCTTCGGTTTCCACGGTTTCCAGCTTGGCGGCGATCTCGCGCTCCAGCTTCTTGCCTTCGCGCAGCGCGGCTTCGACTTTCTTTTCGATCTCGCCACGCTTTTCCTCCAGTTGTTTTTTTTCCTCATTCGATAACGCGAGATAATCCGACTCCTGCATCGGTTTGCCGTCTTTGGTCGGCAACAGCACGATGCCCGAAGGGGTCATGCGCAGGGCAAAGCCATTCTCGCTCGCTTCCGCCATCAACCCTTCCATCATCTCTTGCTGGCGTTTCTGGATCTGTTCGATCATCCCCTGGCGCTGGTGCGCGTAGTCGTCGCTCTCGAACATTTTTTTCGCTTCGCGCTGTAAGTTCTGCACCAGCTGCTCCATGTCTGCTTGGAGAACCTTGCCCCAACCGCGGCGAATCTTGAGCGCCTGAGGACGATCGGCGTCGGCAAAGTTGTAGACGTAACACCAATCCTCCGGCGTTACGGCATCTGCGCTCGGAACGCCTTGTGCGGTGCTGGCCTTTTTCAAGAACGCCTTGATGATACTGGTCTTGCCAGTGCCAGTGAGACCGGTGACGAATATATTGAATCCAGGCTTGTTCACGCCGAGGCCAAATTCGATGGCGCGAATGGCGCGGTCTTGTCCGATAAAGTCTTCCAGCGGCGTCATGTCCTTGGTGCAAGTAAATGGCAAGAAGGATAGGTCGCAACGCCAGGTCAGTTTATCCGCCGGTACTTCGCATTGGGTCGTCATCTCGCACTCCTCGTAGTGGTTAATAACGCGGAGAATAGTGACTCAGCTCCCGGTCGTCAACTCCCGGCACGAGGAGAAAATTTCACTATTGAACCGGTCAAGTCTACTCTCTATACTTCATCGATGACGAGCCACGCTGGTGCGCCTCGCCCATGGCAGAAATATTTTGCATGGGCGATACTAATTTTCTTCTGTTTGAACAGTTGCAGCTCGGTCATCGCGCCGATGCTGCCGTCCATCGGCCCGCCCACCGAAGATGAGGAGACCAAAATCAGCCGCGAGTTTCGCCGCGAGGCCAGGAAGCATCTAAAATTCGTCAACAGCCCGGAAGTCGAGCGTTTCGTTGACCGAATCGGCCGGCGGATTATCTCCGCCGCTGGGCCGCAAGTGTTCGACTACCGCTTCTTCGTCGTCGACGATAACCAGCTCAACGCTTTCGCCGTCCCTGGCGGATCGATTTATCTCTTCAGCGGGCTGATTGAACGAGCCAAGACGACGGATGAATTGGCCGGCGTGCTCGGTCACGAGATCGTCCATATCAAAGGACGCCATTTGGCGCGCAATTCAGGGCCTGATCCGATCTCAGTACTGAGTCTTCTTAGTATGGTGCTTTTGGCGCGGAGCAGTAGCGGCGCCCAAGCCGCGGGCATGGTTGGCCAAGCGGTCGCCGCGGCCCGTCAGGCGTCCTATAGTCGCCAGCTAGAAATGGAATCGGATACGTTGGGCGCCAGATACATGGCGGCGGCTGGATTCGATCCCAAGGGTGTCATCGGTTTTCTAAAAACACTCGATCAAGAGCGCGCTCTCAATCCGATCGATGTGCCGGCTTATGTGATGAGCCATCCGGTGACTCAAGAGCGCGTCGCCAACGCTGAATTGGTCGTCAAGTCGCTAGGCGCCAGCGACATCCGGCCCGACGATCTCGATACTTTGAAAAAAGTTCAAACGATTATCCGGATGGAGCGGCCGAATCGCGATACTGTGGTCACCGAATACGCCAAACAAGTGCAGCAAAACCCGGCTAACCCTGAACTGCTTCACTTGCTCGCTTTCGCCCAACAGTTGAAAGGCGACTTGCCCGCGGCCAAGCGCAACTACGAGCAGGCGCGCAAACTAAAACCCGATCACCCAGGCCGCCAAAGGGATCTCGGCCAATTTTACACCCAGACCGAAGATTTCGTCGCCGCGCGGGCAGCGTTTGACCGGGCGCTCGCGTTAGAACCGAATGAGCCGCTTACTTATCTATTTTTGGGACAGATGCTGGAAAAGTCCGGCGATCTGCGTAGCGCCGCAGGCGCGTATTTGAACGCGCACAACCTCGCACCACACTGGGACCGCCCGCCACAGCGGCTCGGCTTTGTTTACGGCAAGCTCGACCGGCTTGGCGATGGCCACTACTATCTCGGCCGGTCGTACTTATTGCAAGACGAAGATGAACGAGCGATCGCTGAGTTCGAGCGTGGGCTCAAGATCACCGGCGCCAACACACCCCGCGGACAAGTGATCGCAGAAGAGCTTAAAGTCCTAAAAAACCGAAAGAAATAGCGCTACTTGTAGTCGCCCACGCTGATTTCAGCGCGGCACCCTTCAAGTGGGGATTGCAAGGCGGGTGGGCATCCGCTTTGTGAATTTTTATTGGCGCCGGGGTCAATACCCCCGGCCGCGAAGTGGGTTCGCTTATTGATTCCCCGCCATGGCGGCGAAAGATAGAACCGTTTGCCGTGCCGGTTTGCTATAGCGGTTTTCCCGTTTGAGTAACGTTTCTCTCAGATATGCCGGGTCAAAACCCAACAGATCGCAGATATTATTGAAGGAAAATAGCCAGTCCGTGCTGGTATCCTCAACCCATTCGATGGCGTTCTGATAGTTAATTCGCGCCGAACCGTCACGGGCGTCTCGGTATTTTTCTAAACACTCAACCGCGTCCTTTAAGATTGCGATCATCAGCCGCTTTTCCCCCTCAAGCTGGCGTGACAATCCGCCCGAGCCATAAAACTGCGACGCCAGAAAAATATCCGGCTCGAGAATCCTTGCTAGAAAATCATCGTACATTAGCGAACATACTCCTGGTCAATTTGAATCGGATTCTATACCACATGGCCTAGTGTCGTGCAAGAAAAAAATCCCCACTTATAGACATTGAAAAGCGCCTGGAACCACAGGATTGCCGCAGCGCGCAAGGGTTGGGTGAGAAAAGTTATGCGCAAAAAAGAAGATGATATGAGGCGGGCTGAAACCCGCCAGCCCGAGATGGAGATCGAATCGATCGATCCACCTAAGGCTAGCGGGAAAAGGCGAGAGAACCTGCTAGATGCCGTTCATCAAGCCGGCCAGTTTGGTTTTGGCGACATTGTGATCCCAAACTTTTTGCACAACTGAGTCTTTGCGCCGCCCTTTCATCACCCGTTGGGTTTCGTCCTCGTTGTAAACCAGCACCGGGCCGAGCAATGAAGCCTTATAGAACCGTGCAGCCGCTTCTTCTAAATCAACACAGGCGGCAAAAACCCATTCGATCGATGGTGCTACGACCAGCGAACCATGACCGCGCAACATCAAAGCGTCGGCCTTGCCGAGCGCCTGCGCCACTGCATCGCCTTGCTCAATGGTGTGAATCAGCGCGGGGTCCATGTACTTGGGTAAGGCACCGGGGCCAAAGAAGGCGCCCGGGTTTGATGACGCTGGAAAA
>JAERMN010000554.1 GCA_016844625.1 Deltaproteobacteria bacterium | reverse complement strand
CGATGCAGGTGAAGAAAACCCGGGGCCGAAATCGATGTAGGTTAGTTCGATATATTGTGTCGATCCACCTATCGCTACACAATATACAGAAGAAGCTTGGGGATGACAATCAAAAAATATTAGGTTTCGGGGCGTCTTCGCTGATTGTGAGATCGGATTTTTTCCTACATATGAGAGTTTCAGTCGCGACCGCCAAATTGCGCAACGCGGTTTGCGCGAAGCTGTCGGCTTGGTCGATTCTAAGTTAACCCCCGCCTCTTGAGGCGGGAACCATCATTATGGGGATTCCAAAGGTGGCGAGCATCCCCTTTAGTCTATCTCCGGGATGCAGTGGGTGATTGCTTGCCAAAATTCTTTTCACCACGAAGGCGCGAAGAGCACGAAGGGTTAGGAAATTTCTTCATTAAAAGCTTCTTGCCGTTGTGGTCCTCGTAGTGTGACTAGCTCAGACTCTTCGCAGTGAAGACGGGCGTATGCAATACGCCTCTACTAGCTCATTTTTTTGTGTACTTTGCGTTCTTTGCGGCTAATTCTCTTCCTTTCAAGCTAATGGTTTCCTGCCGTCGGGGACGGTGACGTCGAATGCGTTGAGCGTCATCGCGACCATGGAGTAGAAACCGATTCCACTGACCAGCTCGACCATGCGTTGTTCATCGAACATCGCCATGCCGCGTTTGAATGTTCCCGGCGACAGCGTGTGGGTAGTGTTCAGCTCCACAGTGATATCGTAAACCAAGCGCTCGTCTTCGCGCGTGAAATCGGGCGTGCGCCGTTCGCGGATCGCGTCGATGATGTCGGCCGCGATGCCGTGTTGCAGCGCGTGGGGTTCATGGATGTGCCAAGCGTACTGAGCGTTGGCGCAGCGCGCGGCGGCTAGGATCATCAGCTGCACCAAGCGCCGTTCGAGCTTGGCCCGCGCCGCGAACAGGTCCTGGAGCTTGAGCGCGCCCTCGGCAAGCTCGGCATTGCGCAGCCAGACGGCGAACGGCCCGCGCACCTGGCCGCGCACGCTCGTGATGTCGTCGTAGATTTTTCGCTGTTCGGCAGAGAGCGTGTTCTCGTCCAGTTCGGGCAGGCGGCCCATAAGAACTTCCTTTTGTTATACTCAATTAACTGAATCAAATTGGAGTGATGGAGTGTTGGAGTAGTGGAGTAATGGCTCTCGATCCCATCACTCCAACACTCCAATCTGTTTGCCCACCACGACAGAAAGTTGTCTGAACTCAACGCACAATATCGCTCTGCTAATTCCGCCCGCTCAGTTTCCGTCCCTGCTCGAGCACGCCGAAGGTGCGCGGCGAGGATGGCATCAGGAAGCGAAAGCCGCTGGCGACCAAGCGCTCGATGTTTTTGGCGTCTGGATGCGGATGGCCGCAGGGGACGTTGTGTTCTTTGCAGATTCTAAGGATGTTGTTTATCGCTTCGGCGACCGCCGGGTGATCGTAGTCGCGGGGGTAGCCCAGTTCTTGGCTCAAGTCGCCTTCGCCGATCAAGACGACGCCGATGCCAGGAACTTCTTTTAGCATTCTTGGCAGGTTGTCGATGGCGCGGGTCTCTTCGCACTGGATGATAACCAGAATCTCGCCGTCCGGAGCGAGCGGCCAGACGTCGGCGCGCCTGTAATATTCCTGCTGCGCGAGGCCCCAGTAGCGCGCGGCGCGGGCCGGCGCGTCGCCGCGAATGCCCGGTGGCTGGTATCTCGGCGCGCTGACCAGACGCGGATAGCGGCAGGCGCTGACAGCATTGGCCGCCTCTTCCACCGAGCTCACATGGGGAAAGATGATGCCGAACACGCCGATGTCGAGCACCTGCTTGGCGATCCAGCTATTCATTTCAATGCCGTTGGGAGGGATGCGCACCATCGGCGTCACCGCGGGCGCGAGGGTGGAGCGCTCGACGATCTGACCACGGTCGAGCATGAATTGAAGCGCATTTCGGAGGCCGGGAAAATCGAGCGGCGCATGTACAGCGTTCTCGATATCGACGGGCGTGAACGCGACGAAAGCGGTTTGGCCTTGTTCGAGGGCTTTGATTACTCCGTTGAGCCGGGGTATGTCTGACATATATAAATGCTCCTATGATTGGATTTACGCGAGCTATAACATTCAGCGCGCCGACTGACAATCGATAGGAGCTGAGGAAATCACCACAAAGGGCACATAGATCACAAAGTAGGGGCCGGTCGGGACCGGCCCATTTCGGATTCGGAAGATCAACCGCAGAGAACGCAAAGCTCGGATTGGGGACTCACCACGAAAGGCACGAAACACACGAAACTTATTTCTGGAGGCTCCCCAATTTTTTTGTGTCGTTCGTGTGTTTCGTGGTTGATCGTATCATGATTCCGAACTTGGCGTACTGTGCGCCCCTTCGACGGGACTCAGGACATGCTTGGCGGGAGTAATTTCTTAGGCGATAAGGAGGACAATCTATGATCATCGACGCACATACTCATTTCACCACGGCCCCGGCGCAGTTGCAGGCCTACCGCGGCCAGCAGATCACCAACCTAGCCAAGCCGGTGCGCGCCAGGCTCAACATCAGCGACGACGAGCTAGCGCGCTCGATGGCGGGCCAACTCAAACGCATGCAGGATTCTGGTATCGACCGGCTGTTGTTTTCGCCCCAGGCCGGGGCGATGGGGCACCACTTCGGCTCGCCGCTGGTGAGCCGATACTGGACCGAGGCGTGCAACGATCTGATCGCGCGAGTTGCCAAGCTCTTTCCCGAAAAGATTTCGCCGGTTTGCCAGCTGCCGCAATCGCCCGGGGTCGGACCCAAGGAATGGGTCGACGAGCTCGATCGCTGCGTGAAAGATTTGGGCTTCGTCGGCTGCAACGTCAATCCCGACGTCGCCGGCGGGCGCGAGCCATTGACGCCTTCTATGGGCAGCGATTGGTGGTATCCGCTGTGGGAAAAAATGGTCGAGCTCGACGTGCCGTGCACCGTGCACGCGAGCGCGTCGCTCAACCCGGCGATGCATCTCACCAACGCCTACTATATCGCGCATCATAATTCCGCCGCGGTGGAAATTCTCAAATCGCAAGTGTTCAAAGATTTCCCCAAACTAAAAATCGTCATCCCGCACGGCGGCGGCGCGATTCCGTATCAGTGGAACCGCCAGCGCGGCCTGCACGTAAAAGAAGGACTGGAGCCATTCGAAGAATCGGCGCGTCGGGTCTATTGGGACATGGCGATCTACGACAAAGAATCGATGGAGCTTTTGATCAAGCGCATCGGCGCGGATAAAATTTTGTTCGCCACCGAAATGTTCGGCGCGGTCAACGCCATCGACCCCAAGACCGGGAGAAACTTCGAGGACCTCGTGCCGATCTTCCAATCCATCGACTGGCTCACCGACGAGGAACGCTACAAGATAAGCGAAGGCAACGCGAAGAAAGTGTTTTCGCGGATGTTTGCACAGACGAAGGCGTAGTCGATGGCGGATTATTTTGGGCCGGAGAGTCGGCGCGAGCGCAATTTGAAATTCGTGTCTGGCTTGACAGTCAGGAAGAATTGGCCAGGGAGAATCGCGGGGTGAGGCTGGCCGCCCATTCTCCCCCCGCAGGCTCAGGCTTTTGCGCGCGGCGCTCCTACAAGTTTTTGTAAAAAAAATTTCCTACCCGGCTCTGGTAATCGGCAGCTAGCTGACCATGGGCAACTCCCTCGTGGAACCAAAATTCGGCGCGGGGATTGTTTTTCAGCGCTGCTTGCAACGACCGTGCGTGGGAGAATGGGATCACGGCATCCGCCGACGAATGGATCAAGAGAATCGGAACGTTGGTATGACGCACTCGTTGTGCTGGTGAGACATCTCTTAGGTCAATGCCAAGAAAAAGCTTGGCCCACAAACCGACAAGATAGGCGACGGGATAGTTGAGCAGGGGAATTCCGAAGAGCTCCAAAGCCATGTGTGCGAGGCTGGCGTAACTTGATTCGGCAATGACCGCTTTGATCTCGGGAGCTTTCTCGATGGCCATCAAAGCTACGGCGCCGCCCATGGAAAATCCCCACACGCCCACTTCTTTGACCCCTCTCGTTTTGAGAAATTGCACGGCCGCCAGGAGATCCTCGACCTCTTTGGCGCCGGCAGTGGAATAGCTCCCTTCGCTTTGACCCAGATAACGGAAATCGAACAATAGGAGGTTGAAATCTCCATGCAGAAACGCCAACGCCGGCAAGATGTTTCCCTTGTCCGCAGGATAGCCATGCAGCAGGATCAAGGTCTTGTCGGTGGTTTTAGCGCAGGGAATATGCCAGCCGCGTAGCGTGAGGCCGTCCGCGGTTCTAAACGACACGTCCTCATAATTCATTTTTAAGTCGCGCGGGGTGAGCGAGGAAATAATCTTCGGTGGGCGAATCGAAGCATAAAAACCCCAAAGGCTGATAACAAACAGAAATCCTAAGACGATAAGGACAAAGCGGAGAAGGGTTGCGTTCACGGATGGACGCATTGTCCCCGGCGCAAAGAGGGTTGTCAACTTGGGCCGCTATCCTTGCTTCCCCGATAAAGATTCAATGGCAGCAAAATAAATCCGGCGAGCAAGACAAACCCGCCGGCGAGAACAAAAGCAGAGTTTATGCCGTAATGGCCGATAAAAACCCCCGCTAAGATGGGCGTCGGGACAACGACGATTTCCGTCACGAGTGAGGCGAGGCCGTACGAAGAGGCCTGGATCTTAGAACCGGCCACATCCATGACCGCCGCGTAGGTGATATTCATCAAAGTGTAGAAAAACAGTCCATTGGCGGCGATCACGACACTCAATGGCCAGCCCACTGGGACTACGCCCAGAACCGGTTGAGAAATCGTGCCCATGGCATGGAGCAGCGCAATAAAAAATCCGAGCGCGAAAGGCGAATAGCCCAAATGTTCCTGCAGATAAATCGGTAAAAACGTCATGACGATCAGACGTCCCATCATCGCCAATCCCTTGGCCGCGGAAATACCTAAAAACACCGGATGGCGCGCCAATGCTAATATTTCACGGAGCTGGGTGGAGCGCGTAGCGTGAGTTTCTCCTTGGGCGAACAATCCCTTTAATCCCTGCCAGACCAGAAATCCTACGAGCAAGCCGGGAACGAGTTGCAGCGCCAATAAGTTTTGCCATGGCAACGCAATGAGCAACGCGCCGACACCGAGCGGAGTGAGCGTATCGCTGACGGTTGCCCCCATGCCGTGCAGCGAAAGCGCCGTGGCGCGACGCTCAGGAAAGCTATTGGACAAAGAGGCGGCCGCGGCCGGGTGCCACAAGGCCGTTCCCAGCCCTATGAGTCCGGCGCCGCCAAGAGCAAGAATGAATGCCGAAGAGATGCCGATGAAAACGTAACCCGCTCCCATGGCGACAAGCGCGGTGGCTAGAAAGATCGCCCGGTATTGCACCATGGCATCGGCGACCATCCCCAGAGGAAAATCCAAGGTGCCGTGCACCAGTTGCCGCGCCGACGTGAGCGCTCCCACTTGAACGTCGTTTAGAGCCAAACCGCTTTTAATCGAGGGCAAAACAACCGGGAAGAGTTGTTGAAACCAGTGAATCGCGAAGTGCCCCCCGGTGATAACGCCGAGCAGCTTCAGCCGCTCCGGTCCAAGAGCACGGATGGAAGCCAAGATGTTTTTCACGTTGGGCATGTCTGAGCGAGCAGAAACGAAGATAGCGCGACATTATCTCCGCGCGCAAGGCTGTCACGACTACCATGGCTTTGGTCCCCGAGGAAGAGGGGACAGGATGTTTTCCTGGTAGAGAAATTCATCAGACCTTTTGGGGGTAGTTAAGCCGGAGGGATTTTCTGCGCCGGCGACTTGCGTTGAACAGGAGCGCCGTTAAGATTCCCCC
>JAERMN010000553.1 GCA_016844625.1 Deltaproteobacteria bacterium | reverse complement strand
ATCTTCAGCCATAAGCTTTAAAGGCAGCAATAGAAAAGCGACTGCCAATACCCTCCCCTGGTAATTTCATTCGCTGTAACCGCCGAGCTAATTGGTTTCTCATTTGGCAATATTTGTTCGATCGCGCGTAATGGCGAAATGGATTAATTGGGCTTGGGCGGTTGCGAAAGTTGGATAGCCGGCCTTCCCTGGCTGCTTGGCTGATCTGGCTCGGACGGCGTAACGGCGTCCAAAGTCTTGCGCAAAGTGGTGAGCGACTTGTCGAGCTCACCGCGGATCGCTTCGGTGGTGCGGAACGCTTGGTCGAGAATCTCCTCGTTATGTTTCTCTTTGATATCGGCGAGCATGCGCGTGCGCGCGGCGACGAGCTCGGTGGTTTGTTTCTTATTATTTGTCAGACCGGGGACAACCAATGCAATCAGCATCCCCACGGCGGTCCCGGCGGCGAAAATGATCAGATCGGGAATCCAGTTTTCCATGCTCTCTGCGCTGGTTCTTGATTCAATCGCTTTATTTCGTCGGCGCGGCGAGTTGCAGTAATTGAAACTCGACCGATCCGATTGTGACACCGAACTATAGCGATAGTTTCTCCCAATCCGCGCTCGACGCGTCGCGCGCGATCGCCAAACTGCCGTCAGAGCCGGCGAACACGGGGTCTTTTACACCTACGGCGCGGCCGCCGCCAAGTTCGAGCAAGCTCTTTTGAATGGCATCGGTCAAGCCGCTGATCAGCGACGAGCCGCCGGCGATTATGACGTTGTTGCGCACCTTATCTTGGAAATCCGGCTCTACTTTTGAGAGCAGGTCGATGGTGGTTTCGCAGATCGGCGGCAGGATGCTTTCACAGGCTTGGCGCATCTCGCCGGTGATATCGAGCTCGGCAACTTTGCCCTTGAACGGCGCCGAAACGACAACTCGGTCTTTCGGCTCGCCGACGAAACTCCAGCGTTCTTTCCACTGGCGAATCATATGAATGGAAAACTGCGCGTCGGGGTGGCGTTCGCGGATGAGTTTTTCCAACTGCTCGTCGATCGAGTCGCCCGCGTTGGGTAGCGTCCGTTGATCTGCCTCGGTGGGATAGTGTCCCTGCATGACGCAAAAGTCGGCGGTGCCGGCGCCGATGTCGATGACCAGCGCGTGCAGCAGCGCTTCGAGTCCGTAAGCGACGGCGAACGGTTCGGAGACCAGCATCACGCTATCGGCGATGCCTTCCATGGTGTTGCGCAGGTTTTGCCGGCTGACGCGAAACGCTTCGGCGGGCACGCCAACTACGGCGCGCACTTTGGTTTTGCCTTTACCCTTCTGCTTGATGCCGGCCAGGTCGATCAGATAACGGAGGATTTCTTGCACCGCTTCTTGGTCTTTTTCCGAGCCTTCTTTCATCACGCCGTGCTCAAGCGGACGGCGCAGGTCGAGCATCGACCGGTTGTCGAGCGCTTCGCGGCCGACCAGGACGGATTTTTTGACGAGCTTGCGCGCCACCAAGTCGACCGGCCAGCCGGCGTAGCTGTCGACGACGTGACGCTGGCCGTTGGAAGCGGAAATGGAACTGCGCGAGGTGCCGAGATCGATGCCGACGCAGAGAGTTTCGTTGGTTTCTTCCATGAGTTAATTACCTTTCCGGTTGGGCGCATTGAGGCTCGTCGCATAGCCAGGGCGATATTTTCGCGATAATCCTCTTTTGTCAACAACTTAACTTCGTCCTCATTAGATAGGCAGGCGATCTCCACCAAGATGGCGGGCATCTGCGTGCCGATCAGCACGACGAAAGGCGCCGTCTTAACACCGCGGTTTTCGAGCACGGGATTGACCGGTTTGAGCGAGCGGTACAGTTGGCTCTGAATGGTTTTCGCCAAGGCGCGCGACTCATCGTGCCGGGTGTCGACGTAAATCTTTTCAAGAATCTTTTTGTAATCCGACATTGAATAGCCCGAGTCTTTGTTCTCCATGCTCGCCAACTTGAGTGTCGCCGGATCGTCGGTCGGTCCGACGTAGTAAGTTTCCAAAGCGCGGATGCTTTTCGGCTCCATCCAATTGACATGAATCGAGACAAACAGGTCAGCCTTGTTTTCGTTGGCGAAGGCGACGCGTTTGTCGAGCGGGATCAAGCGGTCGGCTTCACGGGTGAGCAGGACTTCATAGTGCTCTTGCGCCATCAGGCGGCGCAAACGCAGCGCGACGTCCAAAGTAATTTCCTTTTCCGTGACGCCGGACTCGGACAGCGCGCCGGGCTCGCCGCCATGGCCCGGATCGATGACGATTCTCTTGATCGCAAGCGGTATCGTGGCGCGGTCGATGGGCCGAGGGTGGGTCAGCGATGCGGACGATTCCGGTGTCTGTTCGATCTCGCCCGGCGTTACCGCGCCGGTTGCCAGCGCGGCGGTGCTGCCAGCGGGCGTCGGCGCAGTGAAGACGACCAGCGCCAGTTGAATTACGTAGGTGCCCAGCGTCAGCAGCAAGCCAGCGAAAAACCACGGCCGGATCGTGCGTTTGCGCCGGTTTAAGCGCCGCGCCTTAATGTTTTGCAGCACATCTATATTGTCCTGGACCGCGTCGCGCAGCAGCCGGGACTTGGTTTCTTCGAATGTCGCCATCGTTTGGTTTATTTGCAATGGGAATTGCGAACGGGGAAAAGCTATCGATGATGGTCGGTCATGTCAACCCTGGAAGGTGCGATGTGCAAAGTACGATGGAGTAATGGAGTGTCGGAGTGATGGGTTTCCATGAAGGAATGCGGGGTCGAGGATTGAGGATGGCGGATCAAGGATGGAACTCGGTCGGTAGCCTTTATTACTGTTTAATTGCCATCGAGGGCGGTTCTACAACGAAATACAAGTGTGTGTTACAAGCAATACCAGTTTAGGAGAGTCAGATGCCCATCATCTTGAGTGAAAACGATCTTGCAGCGCTGTTAAAAACGCCGGCGCGCATGGACGAATTGTTACCGCTGATCGAAGACTCCATGCGCGCGCAGAGCAGCGGCTCGGTAGGCGGCCAGGCGCGAGTGGAAACCAGTTTGCTCGACGATAAAAAGAAATATCGCATCATGACCTCGGCGGTTCCCAACGCCGGGCAAGGGGTGCGCATCAGCGCGCTGTTTCGCGGCGCCAAGGATGCTTATTTCATCTTGCTCTTCGACGGCGAGCACGGCGACTTATTGGGGCTAGTGGCGGGCCGGGATTTAAATGTCTGGCGCACGGGCGCGCCCGGCGGTGTTGCCTGCAAATACTTAGCGCCCAACGGGGCCAAAGAATTGGGGCTCGTTGGCAGCGGCCGGCAAGCGCGCGGCCAGATCGTCGCGATCCGGCGGGCAGTTCCGTCATTGCGTAAAGTTAAAGTTTTCAGCTCGACTAAGGAGCATCGCGAGCTGTTCGCGCGGGAGATGAGTTCGTGGCTTGGCGCTGAAGTCGAAGCGGTGGCGAGCGCCCGCGCGGCGGTGGAAAATATGCCGATCGTCAGCGTGGCGACGAGCTCACGTTCGACCGTGATCGAGCCGCAGTGGATCAAGCCCGGCGCGTTAGTTGTCTCGATCACCAGCGGACAATTACCGCGCGAGACGGTGGCGAACTCGCGCGTGATCGTTTCGTGGAAAGCCGAAGTGCTCGGCGGCGAAGCGCCGCGCCAGCCTTACATGGCGATGATCGCGGAGGGCAGCTGGTCGGCGGAGAAAATCGCCGGCGAGTTGGGCGACGTGATTCTCGGAAGAATTCCCGCGCGCACGAATGAAAGTGAAACAGTTGTTTTCGAATCGGTGGGCATGCCGATCTGGGACACGGTGACGACCGCATGGGCGTACCGGTGGGCGGTGGAGCAGGGCGTCGGAACTAAGTTTTCGTTAGAGTGAGAGGTTTGTCCCTGCTCGTGATCTTCGCCTTGAAGTGATGCAAATTTCGGGAAAAAAGTTCCGCGTAGAAATTCCTCTCACCCTCGCCCGCTTGCGGGAGAGGGCAGGGGTGAGGGTTCCCAACGCGCCCTCGACATGAAACCTCGTCGGTTTAGCCCCCTCACCCTAACCCACGATGACGTGGTGGCGAGGGGATAATTTTGAAGACTGACGTTATGGTCCGCTCGCGACTAGGTAACCAGTAGAGCGCTACTTTACAAACTTCGGCAAAAAATCTTCCAGGCGAATTTTTTGCATCACTTCGTCGGGCACGCGCAGCTCTGGCGCGAAACCGGTTAGCGGCTTGGTTGCGTCCAATCCCATTTTTGCGTTGACGCCGCCGGGGCCGGCGGAGGGGTCGAGCTCGCTGCCTTGGGCGTTCGCTATCACGACGAGACCGCGGTCTGCCTGAAAACGATTCGACACGGCCCAGAGAACTTGCTCTTCGTCGAAGACGTCAATGTCGTCATCAACGATGACGACATGTTTGAGCAACATATCAGAAGCGAAGGCGGCGCAGATTGCGTTCTTCGCTTGGCCAGGCGTGCGCTTGGAAATCGAAATGTAGGCGTGAAAGCGACAATTGCCCGACACCGGCATGCAGACGCTTTTCACCGTCGGCACGGTTTGGCGCACGGCGCGGATCAGCGCGGCCTCGCGCGGCACGGCGCCCATGAGCTTATGCTCGGTGTAGCCGGCGTGGACATCTTGGAAAATATAGTTCTTGCGATGGGTGATCGCGGTGACTTCGATCACCTGGCGCTCGTCTTTGG
>JAERMN010000552.1 GCA_016844625.1 Deltaproteobacteria bacterium | reverse complement strand
TAACGTGATAAAACGCCCCGGCAAATTCGACTCTGGGTTTTCGCGCCATGATCCCTAATACATCAAGTTAACATCAGAGTACAGACTCAGGCCTGACCCTGGCGCCGCGACGATGAAAAATTACACCTAACATGGCGGTTAGTTTAAAGGGCAGCTCGACCACAGGCCGAGAGCCTCGGCGCGAGCGGCGCGTTCCAATTCTCTAAATTCTGCAAGTTGGCGAAACGGGAAGCGAGTGTAGGCATGCGCGTAGCCTTGGCGGATGAGTTCGCGGTTGAGCATCGTGCCGTCGTCGAGATAGGCGTAGGCGAGCGTGCGGCGGTATTTGTCTTTGTGATTGCGCTTGGTGTTTACGTTGTCCAGGACCAATCTGATGGTTTTCCCTTCAACGGCGTCGCGAGTGAACTGCTTGGCTTCTTTGCCGAAACAGGCGACCGACTTTTTCCGATGCGCCGTTTCCGGAGTGTCGACGCCGATCAAGCGCACTTTTTCGTTCGGGCTGACGACGATTGTGTCGCCGTCGACGACGCGGACGACTTTTCTTCGCTCGCCGGCCCGTGCACCGACGTTCTCAGATTGCGCTGGAGTGCCAACGATGGATGATTGACTCGCTGCTAAGCAGGCGCCCGCTAGTGCGCCTGCTAACAAACTCAGCAGAAGGAATTGTTTCAATCTCACTACCATTCGCCTGAGCAATAGCGGTGCCCCGGTGAACGACCGTGGTTACGTGTGAGCTGTTGTCGCAGTCAACTCACGAGCTTGCGTGGTCCGAGCAGACTATCGCTTTTGCAAGAACGCGGCCTTTGGGCGTGACGGAATCTTCGGAAGGTTTTCGCGCAAAGGCGCGAAAACGCCAAGGTAAGAATACCGGATGGTGCAAGATTGGCAGTCCGAGCTAGGTTTCGATTTTCTTGAGTTCGGCGAGGAGCAATTCTCGGCTGTGGATTTCTTTGCCGTCTTTGAAGCGGATGAGATAGGGCTTGCCGGTAGTTCCGGAGCTGCTGGCAACTTTGTCGATGAAGTCGCGCGCTGATTTCACGTCGGCGGAGTTGGCGTTCCACTTGCCGCGCAGAAAACGGACGGCGGTCGCTGGTTCATAGGCGGTGCCGTTGCGGACGAAGTTGGCTTCTTTGAGGTCGCCGAGGTGTTTAATCAATGCTTCAATTTTTTGTTTCTCACCGGCGGGCAGGTTTTGGGCGCGGACGTATGACGGCACTGTTAGAATCACAAGAAGCACAACTGCAAACGTGCCGCGGCCAGTTAGTTGTTTAGAAAATGGCAGTAATAATTGAATCCCCCTTTGAAAAAGGGGGACTGAGGGGGATTTGGTTTTGTTGCGGCTGAGAAATCCCCCCTGACCCCCCTTTTCCAAAGGGGGGAATGATAGGATCGGATGCATCGAACGATTTACTCCAATCTCGATTCGGATGGTAGCCATCGCGTAACTTAGACGATCGACGGCGTGAAACCATCCAGTCTCTATTTCTCCCTACTTGGCGCCCTGGCGGATCATGTCCAGCACCTGGTCGGTGGTTCGGACCCGGGCTAGCCGGGGGAAGACGGTGTTCATCAGCGCGGCCATGGAGTCGTCGTGAGAGTTGCTGCACGCGTCGCGCACGACGATGATGTTGTAGTCATGATCGCGGGCGGAGTAGACGGTGGACGCAACGCCGACGTCGACCGCGCCGCCGGAAACGATGATCGTATCGATGCCCCGGGAGCGGAGCGCGAGATCAAAATAGGTTTGGTGAAAGGTGCTCCAGCGATATTTGGGAATCAGGTAGTCTTCGGGACGTGGCGCGATCTCATTGAGGACTTTTTGTTCCCGCGAACCTTCGGTGGCGCCGTGCACGGTCGGATTGCAGTCGTCATTGGGCCAGGGACGCAAGCGCATGTCGGTGTCGGTGATTGACCTATAGCGGCTTTCACCGTCGGGCCGATGATTGGCCATGGCGTAGTAGATGAGCAGGCCATGCTGTCGCGCGCCGTTCATCAAGCGCACGGCGTTGGCGACCACTGGCTTTAGGGCTTTTTGTTTTTCCTCCGGGATGCCGTGGAAATAGACGTTGAGCATGTCGAAGAACAGCAGGGCGGTTTTCTTGTTGGTGATTTGGTGCACGTTCATGGGAGGTTTCTCCTCCAAAGTGGGGTGATGGAGTGATGGAGTATTGGAGTCATGGGTCTTGGATCCGAGCTTCCGTCACTCCGTCACTGCAATGGTTTTAGTCTCGCGTGCACGCTATTTCCCACCAGTTTCGGTCGAGGTCGCTGAGCAGGAATGATTCGGCGTCGGCTGTCGATTTAATTTCCTCGATCGTCGTCAAGCCGAACTCCTTGCGCCGTTCGTTGAATTCGCGATGGGCGGCGTTGAGCGCGGCCGGCGATTCGACGGCGACCGTGTAGCGTTGCAGCGGCGTGAGAAAATGTTTGTTCTTCGCCGGCACTTCGAGACTTACGACGTACCAGGGCGTCGATGGATGCTTGACATCATGCGGCGTGATCGTTGGAACGTGGGTGATGACATCGAGGCCGAGGCCTTCTTTGTAAAATTTCACCGACGCGGCCAGATCTGTGCACTCCATCGTGCCGTGGGTCAACGCCTGTGGGATGTAACCGCAGCCGGGAAGTTTTTCCTCGGTGAGTTTTCGCTTCCACGGATAGGCGATGTGCTCCGGCAGTCCCGCCTTGTGGCGGTTCTCATAAGATTCGATCTCCCAATAATTGCCGCCCGGCTCGACGAAGAACATCGAGTAAGAACCGGCGCGCTCCTTACGCTTGACTACTTTGGTCAGCCCAAGGTTTTCTTTGTTGGCGAGCAAATACTGGTAGGCGTGGTCGACTTCTTGGTTATTCGCCACGCGCACGCCGTAGTGATTGCGCTCGGGTTTGTCTTTTACCTTGGCGCCGCCTTCGTGGACGATCAGTTTCCAGGCGGTGTTGGGATGTTTGAGTACGGCTTCATGACCTTGGCGCTCGATTAATTCGAGCGCTAGGACTTGGGTGAGCACAGG
>JAERMN010000551.1 GCA_016844625.1 Deltaproteobacteria bacterium | reverse complement strand
GTGCCGACAATCCCGACTCGTGGTATCGCCGCCACCGCGCCGATGTCGATGTCACAACTCGCGCTCTACCAGAGCGCCGACCGGGAAAAGATTCTCATCGACGGCGCGAAAAAAGAGGGCGCGTTCACGCTCTATGACTCCCACACTTGGTTTCGCACCATCGCTAAGGAGTTCGAGAAGAAATATCCATTCATCAAAGTTTCCGAATATCGCACCGACGGCCGAAGTCTCATCAAGCGAGCCCTTGAAGAAATCAGGGCCGGTCAGTATATCGCTGACGTCATCGCGACCACCGGCGAACAAATGGATATCATGAAACGCGAGGGCGTATTTCTCGAACACCATATAGCGGACGCGCGTAATTACCCGGATGCCGTAAAGGTGAAAGGGAATAGCGGCTACTATTTTGTCGGCCATTATGAGACCTATGCCAGCCTGGGCTTCAACACAGGGCTGATTCCTCCTGCCGAAGCGCCGAAAACCATGCCGGATCTCTTGAACCCGAAGTGGAAAGGCAAGATGTCGATCGTCAGCACCACCACGGGAACCCGCTGGATCGGCAACACCTTGGAAACCTTCGGGCGCGAGTTTCTCGATAAAATGTCTGAACAAGACGTGAAGGTGCAAAACATGTCGGGCGCCGCATTGGCCGGCCTGGTGGTTTCCGGCGAAGTGCCGCTATCGCCGACGATCTTTGACGCCAATATCGCCCAAGCCAAACAAAAAGGCGCGCCGGTGGATTGGCGCCCGCTGGAGCCCGTGGTGACCACGGTCAGCTATTCCGGCTTGACGCTCAAGGCGCCCCATCCCCATGCCGCGCTGCTATTTCTCGACTATCTCCATTCCAAGGAAGGACAACAGATGATCATGAAGGGCGGCCTCTGGTCGCCGCGCGAGGACATCGGCACGTTGATGCAAAAATTCAAAAAATCCTACATCGACGAAAAATACTCAGTGGAAGAAGCCGAGAAAAAATACGCCGAGTGGGACAAGCTGATGCAGCAGTTGTTCATCAGACGGAAATAATTCTCCGGAAGATGAATCCCGCACTCGCGCCACTCGACAGCACTGATCCTGTTGACAGTTCAGCCGCAAGACCAGTCCGTTGCGGACCAGGGTCCGACACCGCATGACGGGAAAACAGGGGCGCGAAACTTAACGATCGCGGCACGAGCGAGTTGAAGAAAAAGAAATAAAGAAATTTATTTTATCGGAACGTCTGTGCCTACTTGACCTGCCGGCTAATAGCTTGACCCTCACGCTGACATCTCCGCGCGTCAGCCCTTGGCCGGCGCCTCATGCACCCTGCGCAGGAGCGGCGCCGCCGCCGGCGAGATCATGAACTTGATCATCGCCTGTGCAGCGTCCCGCTCCTTTGAAACCGTCAGCAGACCGACGCTGCTTGGACAAGGTATGTTCACGGATCCGGGCACGGGCCCGACAAAATCGGTCCCCGGCGCGCCAACCATGATGTTGCTCTGCTGAATGCCGAGCTCGAAATCGCCGCGCGCCAGGTAGAAGGTGACCGGGCCGGTGCCGCCGCCGGTGAGAACGATCTTTGGCTTCAACTGCTCGGTCAGGCCGAGCTGCGCGATTCCCTGCGCGACATGCTGGCCGCTGCAGCCGCGCGAATAGCCGATCGACTTCGCCGCTAGCAATGTCTTCGTGTATGCCTCGACCGTGCTGATGTCGGGCTTTGGCGCGCCGGCGCGCACCGAGACGCCGAGATCGGCGAGCATGAAGGGCGTCGCGGTGCCGGCCACGAGTTGACCTTTCTTGAGCAACACCTCCATCATCGGGGGGTTGCCCGTGATCAGATCCGCAGGCCCGTTGCTAAGCCTCTGCTCTAGCGCTTTGCTCTCTTCCTGAAGGACCGTCACCTTGTGCCCGCTCGCGCGCGCGAAGGCGGCGGCGAGCTCGTTCACCCCGGGCAGGTTGCCCTGGCTGGCCAGGACGATGAGTTCAGCCGCGTGCGACATGGCACCCCCCGCAATGCTGGCGATCATGACTGTAATAGTTCGCGCCCAGAACTTCATGACAACCTCCCTGATGATCCGTCTGTTTTCTTGCGATCTCAGTCGTTTTCCTAAAGGTCGGCCAGTTCGCGCATGATGCGGTAGAGCGCCGCCTCCCCCGTGCTGTCCACGATTATTACTTCACCACTCTAAGCTTTGCGCGTTTTCGGTGCGCGATACGCGACCTTGCCTTGGTGGTAATCACGTTTGCGGCCACTTCGGCATCCCTGATCGTTCGTTCGATTCTATCTGGAGCGATACCACGGCGAATCAGGCTATCGATAACATGTTTTCTTCGCAGCGACTTGATCGCTTTCCATATCTGTCTTGCCTCGGCCAACATGCCTTTTGGAATATTCGTCATTCCGCTCCATTATCGGGTTTCCATCTACGGTGCAAATCTGATTTGGCGTCCTCGGCTCCGGTCGATCCGCACTTTCCCGCAAGACTGTAGAGACTGTTATGCCTGACGCTGACGAGAGTTGTCCGACCCGACCTTTTGCGCGAATGCAAAAAACTCTATTCGTGAACGGCGCGATCAGATTTGTTTGACAGTTGGCGACGCACTCGGATAGCTTTCATGGTGTACCGTCCGAGCAGTCGAAAACGTGAGCAAATGGGAGGGGAAATAAAATGATATCGCAGATACGTATTTACACGATCAATAAGGGTGAGATGGATAATTTTCTGAAGCACTTCAAAGAAGACATCATGGCGCTGCACCAAAAGATCGGTGTACCCATAGTCGGCACGTGGGTGAATCGGCCACAAAACGAATTTATTTGGGTCAGGACCTACAAAGATAAGGCGGAGCTCGAAGCGAAGAACAAAGAGTTCCAAGCCGCGGTCGCGGCCGCCGGAGTCAAACTTGGAAGCAACGTTGCTAAGATGGAAGTGCGCGAGGCCGAATCGGCGTTTGCGTAGAAGCGGGTTCGACGGCGGTCAACGACTGCGTCATGTATCTGTATGAGAAATTTAAACACCCTTTGTCACTGACCG
>JAERMN010000106.1 GCA_016844625.1 Deltaproteobacteria bacterium | reverse complement strand
GGCGTCGATGCTATCGGCATTCTCACCCGGCGTAACATCGTCACCCGCGGCGTGCCGCTGATCGAGTTGCTCAGCCGTGAGTTCAGCGTCGGCAACGTGCGCATGCGCGGCATCCGCTTGTTCGAACCCTGCGGTCATCTCGTCGCCGTGACCAAGCTGCCGGGAATTTTCAAAGCACTGGAGCATCGCAGCGGCTTGAAGGCGGCGGTTGTCAGCGACGGCGAGATTCGAGTCGGCGACGCGATTGTCTTGAGGGGACTGAATTAGCCGCAAAGAACGCAAAGTACACAAAGTAATATCAATTCTTTCCGGACTTGGCGCCTTTGCGTCTTTGCGGGATATATTTCTTGATCTCCGGCAATTCAAAACAACGAGGAAAGATTCCATGGAATACGGTTTACATCTGCCGGCATCGAGTGCGACGGTAAAACCCGAAGAGTTGGTTCGTTTTGCCCAGCAAGCTGAAGCGCTGGGCTTTTATTGCATCACGGTGGCGGACCACGTCGTCGTGCCACGCGACATCTCGGTGCCCTATCCTTATACGGTCGATGGCAAATATCCCGGTACGGGTTACCATTTGGAAACTCTGATGACGATGGGTTTTTTGGCGGGCGCGACCAAGCGGATCCGCTTCGTCACCAGCGTGATGATCTTGCCCTATCGCAATCCGATCGTGACGGCGAAAATGCTGGCGAGCCTCGACGTGCTGTCCGGCGGGCGGATCATCGTCGGCGCCGGCGTCGGTTGGATGAAAGAAGAATTCGAAACGATCCGAACTGAAGCTTTTAGTGAGCGGGGCAAAGTCACCGACGAGTACATCGCCGCGTTCCGGGAACTATGGACCAGCGACAACCCGAGCTTCAGCGGCAAGTATTGCAGCTTCTCCAATATCATTTTCTTACCCAAGCCGGTGCAAAAGCCGACGATCCCGATCTGGATCGGCGGCCACAGCAAACAAGCGATCCGCCGCGCCGCGCGCCTCGGCGACGGCTGGCATCCGATCGGCGGCGTGCCGACGATTCCATTGGAACCCGAAGGGATCAAACAGGACATAGACATGCTTTTCGAATACGCGGTCAAGGCTGGCCGCGATCCGAAAACGATTCGCATTGCCTTGAAAGGCTCGCTGTTCGACCGCGAGAAACAAATCACGCCGGGCAAACGGCGCCGCTTCATCGGCAGCGCCGAAGAAGTTGCGTCGGATATTCGCGAATATCGCGAGGTCGGAGTAGACACGATGATCTTCGACGTGCGCCAACCGAGCGTGGCGGAAACTTTAGAGCGCATGGAGTGGATGGCGAAAGAAGTGTTTCCGCAAGTCTAAGTCGTGACTAGAATCAACGCTCTGCATTGACTGTCATGGCTGCGCAGAATCATCGTTGTGATTTGGTCCATGCTTTGCGATGTAAACAAAACAATCAAACTCGCAATGTTTCCATGGTAGACCCCGCTGCCTAACTCTATCTCCTCTGCATGGTTTTCGGGTTCTGAGCTAATCTGACAAATTGTACTCTTGATGGAATGTGGTTTATAAGCTACATTTTGAACAGGTCGACAGTTCACAATGGCAAAAAGTAAAAGCTATCAAAGTAGTCTTTTGGAATCACTCAAAGATCCTACGGAAACGGTAGAATATTTGAACGCGGCTCTAGAAGACGGAGAGCCTGAGGTTTTTCTTCTGGCTTTGAGAGACGTAGTTGATTCGTACGGTGGAATGAGCAAGCTCGCGGCGTCGACTTCCCTTAACAGAGAAAATCTATACAGGATGCTTTCAACGAAAGGGAATCCAGAGTTTTTTAGTTTGTCGACCGTCCTCGATGCCATTGGTTTCCGATTGGCAATCGAACCCAAAGCCGCCGCACTTTCAAAAACTAAAAGTGCAGTTTCTCGGTGACGGGGTCATGTCGTGCATTACGATAGTGTATGATTACAAGACTTGGCCCCGTTTCCTTTTCGTTTGACGCGCGAATCTACATGAGTAAAATGGGTCGTTGCTTAGTTGGGTCGAAAACCTGGTCACATTTTTGCTCGCATTACCGGCGGGGAGAGAATACAGCTCCGGGCGATAGGTACGGTCCAGGGCTACAGACTTCCGTAATACTTTAGTTATGGTGAACCGTCGAGAAAGATTTCGTCACTACATGTCGCGGCTCAACGCGGCGTCGCATCCGCAGGTCGCTATCAAGGAAGACCTGTATGTAAAACCGCCTGGCCGATCGATTGCCGATCGAATTGTTTCAAGGCTAGAGCTTGAGCCAGCATCGTCACACTTAATCGTTGGCGGCGTTGGCTCAGGCAAGACCACGCAACTGCTGATGATTCGAAAGCTCCTTCGCGCTACGGAAGATGTCCGAGTCTCTTTCATTGATATTAGTGAGCGTCACGACCTCAGTAAACTCCAAGCTGGAGTTCTCGTTGTGTTGGCGGGTCTGGCACTGGGAGGCCTAGTCAAAAGCAACAACGAACAAGCCGTCAAGAGCGCTCGCGAGAGCTTCACGAAATGGGCGCACGGATGGTTAGAAGAAGTTGAGGACTTTGATAGTGACGATGAACCAGATGAACCGTCGGATGAGTGGGAGGGCGAGCCTCGCCGTCTTGTCCGCCACAGTGGTCTACTTGTTCCGCCAGCTCCTCCGTTGCGCTGGGACATCAAAGAGAAGAGCGAGCAACTTGTGGTACTTCGTCAAGCCGCGACTGAGACATACCCGCATATCGTGTTCCTGTTCGACTCTCTCGATCGGCTGACCGGGATGGCTCCATTTGCAGCGCTCATTGAGCAGGATCTCCGAGCCATTCGGGCAGCGGGCATCGGTGTAGTGACCGTTGGCCCACTCCAGACGATGTACACAACCGGCCGGCCCCTAGCCGAGAAATTCGACCACTTCTATCACCAGTCTGCAGTTGACGTGGAAAAGAATCAGTCCGGGCACCGATTTTTAACGCAAGTGCTAAGACGTCGCGTGGAGGAGAATTTGTTGTCAACTGCTGGTGTTCGCAGGACTGTGGAATTGTCCGGCGGAGTCTTGCGGGATATTATTTCGCTGGCGCGGGCCGCCGGAGAGGAGGCCTACACGGCAGGTGCCAGTCAAGTTCGGAAGCACCACGTTGACAAGGCAGGAGATGCCTTTGGTCGTACGCTGATGCTTGGATTGGATAAAGATGAGCTTTCGGTTCTTCAGCGCGTAAGGACTGCCGGCCAGTTTGTCCCGACCTCGGACAAGGATCTCGCATTGTTGATTACGAGGCGAGTTCTTGAGTACGTAAATGGTCGTTCACGCTACGCCGTGCATCCTACCCTTCGGCCCTTGCTCAAACAGCTCGAGTGAAGCGGTAATGACCAATACCCTTCCACCGGCAATTGCTCCGTCGAGCTTCGCGCTTCGGGCGGTCAGTCGCCCCGGCCGTAGTGACTGGTTACTGCTGGTCGTCGATGTCCAATTGGACCAAGTGATCGACGAGATCGTTGAGAATGTGCGCGCGTTCGGTGGCCAAGTCTCAGTGAGCGACATGACTGGGCGCTCTATACCGGAAGTTATTGAGCCGATAGCGACGTGTGCGCGAGGAACCGTCCTGCTGATTCGCGGCCTAGATGGATTGAGTGATGAAGACTGGCACCACATTGATCTACTCCGAAGCCGATTTATTGGCGCGGGAACCATTATCTTGCTGGTTTCGCTCATGACCGCTGGACGGATAAGTCGCAGCGCCCCAAGTCTGTCGAGCTGGATTGGTGGCGCCATGTGGACGCTTAATCCAACCGCTGATTCAGTGTCTGATGCCGAGCGCATCGAGCGTTTGAAGGCTTTAAGGCGTTGGGCAAAAATGACCGACGAGCAAGTCATCCGACGCGCGAAGGACGGTAGTCTTCCGGACGACCCGGAGTACACCGAATGGTTGATTCTGCTTGATAGGGCTGACCTAGTTGCTCCCTGACTCGGTTAAGATAAACGCCGCAGCCGTAGAGGTACGGACGATGGGGCGTCTTACGTTGCCAGCGAGTGCCAAGACGCTGGCAAGCGACGTTAGAAAGTGTCTAATGATCGCAGCCGACGAAGGCGTTCTTCGGAGCCCGCCTGAGACTATCTTTCGCCTTCTCAAGATGGAGCAGCGTACTTTGGATCGGGGGGCCATGGTTGTGGCGTTGCTCGGCGCGGCCACCTTCGATAAGCCCCAAAGCGATGATGATGACTTTTTTATCCGGTCAGATGGCGCTCGTCTCAGCTTCGGGGTAACGGTCGCCTATAGGAGAGGCGTAGAGCCTGAGCTGCTCACGTATCGCTTTCATCTTCGCTTCCCTCGGAATAGTAGCCCATCGTTCATTCGCTTTGATCTTAATGACGAGTCGAGAGAACCGCTGATAGAACCGCGATCCCACCTTCACCCGGGTTCAGATCACGTCCGCATACCCGTGCCGGCGATGACGCCTATCGAGATCTTGGAGAAACTTCTATACGGTACGCTGGCTCCCTAGTGCTAAGAACAAGGTCGGACCGGCGCAATGTATTGATCGGACGGATCAAGTGAACGGAATAGAGGTGGCTGCGGGCGATTAGCGGCGCCTTTTAAAGGTGAAACATTCGGTTCTGCGGTTCTGGTTCTGGGGCCAGGTCTTGCAATGACACATTTCCACGATGAAATTGCGCCAGCAATGTCAGATGGGAAACATGCTTCATAAAGTTTGTTCATGCCAAGCCGGGGAATAGTGTCGAGCATAACAGACAGGAAAGAAGTTTCGTCAGCAAGTTCAAACTTTGATGAGTCAACAAAGTTCGTCGAGTCGTAGATGTCTGAACTTATCGCCACAAGCGATAAACCGGGGCGAGGAACTTCAACTAACGCAAAGGAGATAAAATGCGCGAGATCCTGACGGATATCTTTACCTGGCCGTGGTTTTCGGTGCCACACGGGTACAATTTTAACGGGCACTTCATTCGGCACGCGGATGGGAATCTTTGCGTCGATCCGGTGGAGCCGAGTGATGAAGATCTGGCGCAACTGGCGCGGCAGGGTGTTGCGCGCATTGTCATCACCAATCGCAACCACTCGCGGGCGGCGAACAAGATTCGTGCGCGCACCGGTGCGCGCACGGCGATCCATCCGGCGGACGCGGCGCACGCGTGCAGCGAGGGCGCGGAGCTGGATGACGAATTGAACTCAGGCGACAAGGTCGGTCCGTTCGTGGTGATCGACTCGCCGGGAAAATCGCAGGGCGAAGTGGTGCTGCACTGTCCGGCGCGAAAGATTCTGCTGGTTGGCGACGCTGTGGTCGGCGATCCGCCTGGGAAGTGCAAGCTGTTAGCGGACAAGGTGGTGGACGATCCGCCGCGCCTACGCGATAGCGCGCGTCAGCTGCTGGCGCTCGACTTCGATATCTTATTGGTCGGCGATGGGGCGCCGATTTTACAGTCTGCCAAGGAGCGGCTGCGCGAACTGGTGGATACTTTTCCTCGGTGAAAAATCGTTGGAAAAAGAAGACGGCATCAAACGCAAGCCAGAGTTTGCCAAGAAGCTAAAGGAAATTTTCTTTCCGTGAGAATGAACTAGCGCTGGCGCTTGTGAATCTCACGCCTTCTCTTTAAACGTTTCGCAAACAATCGTGCCATCCGCAGCGGTGTGAGCTTGGAAACGTTCGCATGGGTAGGTTTCTGTCGGGTGTCTGAGACAGGCGCCGGTACGGATATCGAACTGGCCGCCGTGATAGGCGCAGGTGATCGTGTAACCATCCAGCTTGCCGTTGTGATGCAGCGGGAAGCCCCGATGCGGGCACTTGTTGCTGAGCGCGACAATTTCTCCTTGGACCTTAGCCAGGAGAATCGGGCGGCCGTCCAATGACGCGCCCATAAACTCACCCTCGGCAAGATCGCCGGGCGCTACCGCTTTGGCCGGCACGCGCTGGCAAAATTCGTCGATGAAATAGCGCCGCACCTTTTTGATCTCCTCATCCTCTTCGGCGAGCTCGCTGGCAAGCACGATCAATTCGTCAAAGCTCAGCTTGTCTAACTCAGCTCTGCTCGGGGTTTTCATAGCTCCTCCCCGATTCTAAGCGTTGCGTCATCGCTCTGGACGACGCGATATCGATTTATCGGTTTCATCTCCCGTCCAACGGCAAGCACTGCGCCGCTGCGCACGTCGAACTGGGCGTCGTGCCAGCGGCAAGTGACGACGTAACCGTCCAGTTTTCCCTTGTGCAGTGGATAACCCGAATGACCGCAAGCGTTATCGATCGCGTAAATCTTACCGGCAACTTTCGCCAACAGAATTTCTCGCGTCCCCATTTTTGTCGTTGTCATGCCGAGTTCCGGAATATCCGCGGCTTTCACCTGATGCTGGGCGGATTTCTTGCGCAGCATTCTTTGCACATCCTCGCGCAAGCGCTGCCGTTGGTTGGAAAAAGCCATATACTGCTGCCACTCAGCCTCCAGCCGATCGTCGGCAAGCTGGGAGATTTCCTCCCTGGTATAGTCGAGCATGTTCGCCTTCATCGTCACCTCCGCAAAGCTTAGTCAATTTGGTTCTTCAGGCTTCTGTGTGGACAATGTGTCACGTTGAATTTGTTGTTGACCACGCTGATTTCAGGTGGAACCATTAAATGGGGTTTCCAAAGGGGGTTGAACATCCCCTTTGGTCAAGGCCGGGGTCAATACCCCGGCCGCGAAGTGGCTTCGTATATTTGATTTGTTCACCACGAAGAGCTCAGCGCGGCTCCGCCGCAACCGAAAGTCGGAATATCTCGCGCCAAGGCCGCCAAGGCCGCAAAGGTCGGAGAGCAATGGTGAAAATCGTTCGTAAGATTATCTATCTTTCCTTTCCGAACTTGGCGTGCTTTGCGCTCTTTGCGCGAGACAATCCGAGACTGACCGGTGCGCGAAGCGCACCCTACGAAAACCTTCGTGTCCTTGGTGGTGAAAACGTTCTTCACAGTAAACCCGGAAGAACCCTCAATTTCAACGGAGAAACAGTCGACGGCAATCGTTACGGCACGCTGAAGATGTCGCGGTATTCCTTGGCGTAGCGGCTGTAGTTGGATACCTCTTTATCGTACTCAACTTCCAGAAGCTTTACTTGCGCCAGTCGGGGCACTGGATGGGGAGTATCGATACGACTTGGTATGCGTTTGAGCCGGTATAAAAGCTCTTGGGCTTCGCGCGAAAGCATGAAATCAATAAATAGCTTGCCGGCGTTGGGGCGCGGCGCACTCTTTGGCAGACTGACACAAACCGGCGGCTCAGGCGCCAGCGGTTCGATGGCAAGCCAGTCGACTGGCGCGCCGTCTTTCTTGGCTTCCTCGACGCGGTGCACCCGCGCCGTCGGCGCCAAGGCGAATTCGCCGGCGATAAGGAGCTGGGCGACCAGATTGTGTCCGTTGCGCATCTGTGGTTGCTGGCGCGCCAGCTGAATCATGTATTCCTTGCCTTTTTGCGGACCCATCAGCTGAAGCATGAAAATATACCAGGTGACATCCTCTGCTTCTAAACCGATCTGGCCTTTCCAGCGCGGCTGCAACAGTTCTTCCCATTTCTTCGGCGTAGTTTCGTTTGACGCAAACCGCGTGTTGTAACCGAGCACGCCGAGATTCCAGAGCACACCGGTCCAATAACCTTGTCGATCTAAAAGCGCAGGGCGGATTTGAGTCCGCTCCGGTGAGAGATACGGCGCCAACAACCCCATATCCTTGAGCAGCCATGTTTGCGCGCCGCTAAGCAGGTACGCGTCCGCCAAATTGCGACCGGCGCGCACCTCACTGGTGATCCTTTGCAGCAACTTCGGACTGGATAAGCGATGGTTCTCGACTTGTAAAAATGGGTAACGTTTACGAAATCGATCGAGAATCTGCTGCGTGTCTTCGATACCGGTGCTGTGATAGACAACGAGCTTTTTTTCTTCTTGGGCTTTGGCGGCTAGTTCCTGGGAAAATAGCGGTTGGTGTGAAAAAAGCGCGGCGCCGATCGCTGTCGCGACGCTGAGCGCGCCACACCCGCGACATCGTGACTGAACGCGAAACAGCTTTATTAATAATGCGGCGGCCGTCAGCGGGTAAAAGATTTTCTAACCCAACCTTTCCGACGTGATTTAGATGCTCCATACGCTTCGGCAAAGTGAATGTCCAGCCCTGCCCAAGAAGCCAGACCGAATTTGATGGAGCGGATGCTCGCCTACTTCGGAAGCGCCCCAATGGAATGGTTTCACGCTGATTGCCGCGTGTTGAACAAAAAACTAACGACTTATTTCACTGGCTTCGCTGGTTTGGTTTTGCGCGGGTCTTGGTCTTCGGGGAGGCAGAAGTAGCTCATCGTCGAGTTGTTGTTCGTAAAGGTGACAGTATTTCTTTCGAACTTGGAATCTTTGAACTGCTTCCACAAGTCGAGCTTTTCTTTCATGCTCGCTTCGCATTTCGCCTGAGAAGCAAGGCCAGGGGCGGCCCCCCAGGTGTCCGAGGTCGGACTCTGGGTGCGGGTCCATAAGGTCCAGGTAAGCAGAAGTGTCAAATACCAAGCTTTTTTCATACCCCATCCTTCCCTTGTCATCTTAGACGATTCTGCGGCAAAAGTTTAGTTTTTTTGTTCCCCTCCGTGAATTTCCGCGGCGTTAAGTAGCTTTGGACGATTAGCAAGCTACTTAATTACCATCACTGAGGTCAGTTGCTCAAGAAATAATTTGCTTAGGGC
>JAERMN010000550.1 GCA_016844625.1 Deltaproteobacteria bacterium | reverse complement strand
AAATCAGGAGGAATTTATGAGCCTGTGGCCGAAAGTGCGCGAAGAGTTGAATTTGATCGTCAACAAACATTTCGATACGCCGGAGTATCACCATTTATTTTCGGTGAAACTCACGCCGGAGCGGCAGAAGATTTGGGACATTCACTACCCGCATTACATCAAGAGCCGGCGCGACTGTTGGGGCGCGGCGGCGGTGAAGGCGCCGCTCGATGTCAAACGGGCGATCTGGGAGCATGAGAAAGACGAGCTAATTTTCGACAAGCGCATGGGCTCGGCGCATCTCACTGATGAGCAGATGGCTGAAGCGACCGCCGAGGCGAATCTGCTCCCTGGCGTGCGCGCGGCGCTGATGGCGTGGATGTATCTGTCGACCACTCGGCCGTGGATCGAAGCGTTGACGGTTAATCACATCACCGAAAGAAAGAATAATCCTGCCATCGTCAAAGGCGGCGGCTTCACCGCGCGCTTCGCGCACAAGCGCGTCGCCGATCAGGGCGGCACCATCGAAGGACTCGACATCAACACCAAGGTTCACATGGTGTGATCCGCGCCGCGCTGGACAGCCTCGCCATTGATCGCGCCTATCGGAGCGCGCTGGCGACTGGTATGGCGCGGATCGCGGAGTCGGCGGCGGCGTAAACGGGATCGCTGGCGCAAATTTCGCGTCGCTGTGCCTCTGACTTTTCTTGCCATAGGTTAACCCGGCGCAGGTCAGTGCTGGTGCCGAGCAGGTACAAGGGCTTCCTGGTTTGGACTGGCTAAACCGCCATTATGCACTCGCGGTTTACGAGGAATTCATGGAAATCAAATTCGGTCTGATCAGTTCCGATTCGCACGGCCAGCTTGGCAAGGACGCATACACGACCCGCATGTCCAAGCAACGGTGGGGCGAAAGAATCCCTCACATCGTCGAAGTCCGGGATGAGAAATTTTCGATTCCGGTGGAGCGTTGGATTGTCAACGGTGAGATTCAGGGCGGCAACGTCTGTAATTGCCCTACGGCGATGGAAAAGCGCGGTTACTACCCGCAACGTTGGGAGGAGGTGCCTCTCGAAGTTTACGATCCGGCGCAGCGCCTCAAAGCGCTGGATCGTGACCGGGTCGACGCCGAGGTTTTGTTTCCCAATGGTCCCGGCGGGACTTTCCTCTATGATGACGTGGAATTCGAGCTCGACTGCGTTCGGGCTTATAACGACGCGCTCGCCGAATTCCGCCGGCTGAGCGATCGGTTCATTCCGCTCGCCATTATTCCGTTCATGAGCTCGATCGAAACGATCGTCGGCGAGGTAGAGCGCGCCGTGAAAGCCGGACACCTGGGTATCAATATGTTGGCCGACCCAAGCACCGCCGTTAACGGTCTCAAGAATCTCGGCGACCCATTCTGGCATCCATTGTGGGATGTCTGCCAGCAACTCGGCGTCGGGGTTCACTTACACGCCTCCGCCGGGCTTGCCGGAAAGCTGTCGTTGCCGCAATGGAAGGGCTACACGCGGCGGCAGTCCCACTGTGTTTCGACGCTGCGCAATTTTTGCACTGCCACGCAGTTCGTGCCGTATTTGATTTTTTCCGGCATGCTCGACAGATTTCCGCGGTTGAATTGGGTCTTCGCCGAAACGGGCCTCGGTTGGGTGAGCTCGGTTTTAGAAGCTTGCGATCACGAGTGGGAAAAACATCGGCTATGGACCGACGGTATTCCCACTCGACCGAGCGAGCTGTTCCGGCGCCAGATCTATGTCGATTTCTGGTTCGAGACCGTGGGCATCGAGCTGCGCGATTATATCGGCGTCGATCGGATCTTGTGGGAGTCCGATTTCCCGCACATCACTTCGACCTATCCGAATTCATGGGACGCCGTCGAGCATTCGCTGCGCGGCGTATCCGGAGAAGATAGGGAAAAGGTTTTGTTTCGAAATGCAACGCGGCTTTACCGATTAGAATAGGCGATCATGGATCTTAAACACGGATTTATCAGCGCGGACGATCACGTGCAGGAACATGCCAATGTTTGGACGACAAGATTGTCCAAACAAAAATGGGGCGACCGCATCCCGCACATCGAAACGCAACACGACGGCGCGCAGCATTGGATCATTGACGGCGCGCCGATTGATTTACAGGAAGGCTGCCGCGCCGATTCAACCACTGCGCGCCGGGCGCACCATACTGTGCGATGGGGCGAAGTGCCGCCGGCGGGCTCTAAGCCTAACGAGCGTCTGCAGCTGATGGATGCGGATGGCGTCGACTATTCGATTCTCTATCCGATGGTCGCAGGGCTGGCGGGGGAGCGTTTTGGCAAACTCGCTGACGCGGATTTGGAGCTGGCCTGCGTACAGGCTTACAACGACTGGCTGATCGAGGAGTGGGCCAGCGTCAGCCCGCGCTTGGTGCCGCAGTGCATCGTGCCGATCTGGCCGATCGAACGCACGGTAGCGGAAATTCGCCGCGCGGTCGCAATGGGCCACAAGGGAGTAATTTATCCCGCTTCGCCGATGGAGCTTAAGGACGTGCCGCATATCAACGAGCCCGCCTACGATCCGTTGTGGGCGGTGTGCGCGGAGCTTGGAGTGCCGCTGTGTTTTCATTCGGGCGCATCGCCGAAGATTCAAATGCGTGCGGGAGAGAATTTCACGCCGGCGGCCGCGCTTGCCTTTGGCGGTATCGTCCGCTCGCTGAGCTCGATTGCTGTTTTGGCCAATTTTCTTTTCTCCCGGGTGCTCTACCGCTTCCCGAAATTACAGGTTGTGTTCGCCGAAAGCTCTCTCGGCTGGGCCGCCTACGAAATAGAATATGCCGATTATCAGTCCGCCGCCGACGGCTTGCAGTCCGAGGGCTATGCGCTGAAGCCTTCGGAGCTATTTCAACGGCAATGTTTTTTCACCTGCTGGTATGATCAGCAGAGCTTGCGCGTCCGTAAATATCCGGGCAGCGCCAATATTCTTTGGTCGACCCACTTTCCGCTGGAGATATCGACTGGGCCGGAGACGCGCCAGCGCCTCGACCGCGCTTTCGCGGCAGTCCCCGATGAAGAAAAGCGGCAAATTCAATGGCAGAATGCGGCCAAACTCTATGGGCTTTGAATAATTCGCGGTTAACGGAGGAAACCAACATGCGACCGAAAGTCAGACACGTGGCGGTGATGACCAAGAACCGGGAAAAGATGGTGGAGTTCTATCAGAAAGTTTTCGGCCTGGAGCCCAAGCGCGGATTCGGCGGAGCCATCTATATGTCCGACGGCGACGTCAACATCGCGCTCATCGAAGTCAAGCGCGACGATCAACGCGAGGGCATCAATCATTTCGGCTTTGAGGTTGACGATCTCGACGATGTCAAATGCCGGCTGCAGGAAGCCGGATTTTCCGCCGAGATCGATTCGAAGTCGGACAAAGACTCCGACCATCGCATCCAAGATCCCGACGGACATTGGGTGGATATGGCCGTCCATCGTCGCTGGCCGAAGTGAATTCGGCCGACGAGATGGAAGGGGCGGGGCATCGGTTTGCAATGAAAACCGTGTGCAATGGAAGTGCGCACATGTTCGTGAAAACCCCGGAAGGTAAAACGTC
>JAERMN010000105.1 GCA_016844625.1 Deltaproteobacteria bacterium | reverse complement strand
GTGCAGTGGGCGGTGACGACTTCGCCGCTAGCGAAACGAATGTCGGCGAGAAAACGTTTGTAGCGTTGGATCAGGGTGCCGCGGATGAGCTGGGATTTAAAGCGCATGGGAAAAGTTATAGCGGAACAATTTGCCAAATCCCAATTGGGACGCAGAAAGATTTCTCACGGAGTTTATCCTGAGCCCTTCGGCTATGCTCAGGATAAACTCCGCCGAAGGGCTCGCAATGACAGACTATCTTTACAGCTGTTTCTTGAACTAGCGGAAGGGCTTTGTTAGGAATCGTAGATCATTCTTTGATTCGGAGAGTTCATGGCAAAAAGAGCATTCAAATATGTCGGTCATAGCGTGGCGCGCGTGGACGGTTTGGAAAAAGTCACGGGCCAAGCGAAATTCGTCGGTGATATCGCCGTGCCCGGCATGCTTTACGGCAAGATTTTGCGCAGCACGTTTCCCCATGCGCGCATTCGCTCGATCGATGCGTTGCAAGCTGAAGCGTTGCCCGGCGTCGTTGCGGTGCTGACCGCGGCGGATATTGGCGATCTGAATCCGATCTACAATGGCCGGCCGGTAATCGCCATGGACAAAGTGCGCTACATCGGCGAACCGGTGGCGGCGGTGGCGGCGGAAGATTTGGCGACGGCGGAAGAAGCGTTGGGGTTGATTCACGTCGACTACGAGGAACTGCCGGCGACGGTCGGCATCGAGGCCGCGATCAAGCCGGGTGCGCCGCTGGTTCATGACGACAAAGCCGGCAACATCGGCACGCATGAAAAGGTCGCTCGCGGCAACGTCGACGAAGGTTTCGCGCAGTCCGACGTGATCGCCGAGGATCATTTTACTTTTCCGATGGTGTATCACTATGCGATGGAGCCGCACTCGGCGATCGCCCATGTCGACGAAAATGAAATCACCGTGTGGTCCTCGGCGCAGCATCCGTTTCAAGTGCGCGGCGACATCGCCAAGGTTTTCAAAGTGCCGGCGGCGCAGGTGCGCATTATCATCAATTACCTGGGCGGCGGTTACGGCAGCAAGTCCTACACCAAGTTCGAGCCGTTGGTCGTCGCGCTGGCGCGCAAAGCGCAGCGGCCGGTGCGCATTTGCAACTCGGTCGGCGAGTCGATGGTGACGGTCAGGCGCCATGGCGCGCGCGTGCGGATAAAGACGGGCGTGAAAAACGACGGCACGATCATGGCGCGGGAGGCGGAAATTTATCTCGACACCGGCGGCTACGATGACAACGGGCCGCAGGTGACGGCGCGCTCGGCGACGCGCGTGCTCGGTCCCTATTGGATTCCCAATATCCACACCAACGCGTATCAAGTTTATACCAACACCGGTTCCGCCGGCTCCTATCGCGCCATCGGCGCGCCGCAGGTGATTTACGCCGGCGAGTCGCAGATCGAAATTCTCGCGGCGAAGCTCGGCATGGACCCAGCGGAATTGCGGGCGAAAAATTTGCTCAAGAAAGGACAAGAGCTGCGGCCGGGTTTGAAAGGCATCGACGCCGATCTGGCATCGAGCCTCAAGACGCTGGTGCGCGCCAGTCATTGGAAAAAATCGCTCAAGAAAAAAGGCGCGGCGGTGGGCATGGGCTGCGCGGTGACCAATGCCGGCGCGACGCCGGTATCGGTTGCGTTGATTCGCATGCAGTCTGACGGTGTCGCTAACATCGCCGCTGGCAGCACGGAAATGGGGCAGGGTGTGCGTACGACCTTAACGCAAATTGCCGCTGAGGAATTAACTCTGCCGATGGAACAGTTCCGCATGCTCGGCGCGGACACGAAAGTTACGCCCTATGATAGTTCCACCGGTTCAAGCCGCTCGACGACGTTGATGGGCACGGCGGTGCAAAAAGCGGCGCGCGATTTGAAGCAGCAATTCATTAAGATCGGCGCCCAGACGATGGCCGTGAAGCCCAATCAAGTTCACGTTGCCGATGGCGCGCTGGTGTGCGGCGAGTCGCGGCTGACTTTTAAAGAAGCCTTCGAGCGGCGCTTCGGCAAAGGTTCCGGTGGCGAGATGATCGGCCGCGGCGAGGCCGGACCGGAGATCACCAACAACGAATTGCCGGTGTTTTGGGAAGTCGGCATGGGCAGCGCGGAAGTCGAGATCGATCGCGACACCGGCGCAGTGAAGCTCAAGAAATTCATTTCCGTCGCCGACGTCGGTAAAGCGATCCACCCCGAGCATTGCATCGCGCAGGAAGAAGGAGCGGCGATGCAGGGTATCGGCCACACGTTTTTCGAGCAGCTGATTTACGACAACGGCCAGCTGATCAATCCGAATCTGGTCGACTACCGCATCCCGACTTTCTCAGAGGTGCCGGAAGAATTTCACACGGTGCTGGTTGAAAACGGTGACGGCCCCGGGCCGTTCGGCGTGCGCGGCATGGCTGAAGGCGGGATTCTCTCGGTCGCGCCGGCGGTGTGTAACGCCATCGATCGGGCCACCGGTGTGCGGATCAGGGATCTACCGCTCACACCTGAGCGGGTTTGGCGAGCGCTGCGCGATGCGGGTAAGTAAAGGTGGTTCTTCCGGGTTTAGTGTGGAAGAGTATTCACCACGAAGGACACGAAGAGCACGAAGTTCGGAGTTTTAATCGTCTGAACCCTTCGTGTCCGCAGCCTGGCCTGAGCGACGTCGAAGGGTGATCTTCGTGGTGAACAAATTCAAGGTGATCGTGCCAGTTTGCCCACACGGAAGCCTGAAGAACCGTAAAAGTAAAGCACGTTAGCTTCGTTTAGGGATTGACCATGAACTCTTCAACGGACATTCCGAGTTTTCAAATTCGCGCGGCGATCAAAGACGACGTGCCGGTAATTCTTTCGTTCATCAAAAAACTGGCCGACTATGAGCGCTTGTCCCATGAAGTCGTCGCCACGGAAGCGGGCCTGCGCGAGACGCTGTTCGGCCGGCGGCGCACGGCGGAAGTGGCGCTCGGTTACTTCAAGCGCGAGCCGGTGGGGTTCGTGCTTTTCTTTCATAACTATTCGACGTTTCTCGGCCAACCGGGAATTTACATCGAGGATCTTTTCGTCGATGAGGCGTTTCGCCGGCGCGGTTTTGGCCGGGCGCTACTCACCTACGTCGCGGGATTGGCTAAGGAGCGGCGCTGCGGGCGGTTGGAGTGGTCCGTGTTGGACTGGAACGAGCCGGCGATTAATTTCTACAAAAAACTCGGCGCAACGCCGATGAGCGAGTGGACGATCCATCGCGTCAGCGGCGAAAATTTGCGCAAGCTCGCCGCGGTTTGACCCGCATTCCGCAGTTGAAAGTGAGGCAAAGAGCGAGCGCAAGACTTGCGTCGCGAAGGCAAAGCGGTTCTACCTCTAAGCGGCCCGCGAGCATGAGTGCGCTCTATGAATTCAACCAGCGCCATGCGACGAGTTGCCGAGTAGTAAAAAATGGACTTTGAAACATAACCGTTGGGTGCCTTCGCGACTCCAGGTTCGCACCTCGCTCAACCGAGGTTTTGACTTCAGCGGCGGAATTCGGATTGATGCATGGGAGGTCGCCGCGCGAAATTCAATCAGCGCTAATCTACTCGAGGGGAACGGTGATGAGAATCTCGGTGCCTTGTCCGGGCGCCGTTTGCAGAGTCAGCTCGCCGCCGATCTTGCGGATTCTTTCTTTCATGCCCTTAAGGCCGTAGTGATTGCTGGCTGCGGTCGCGGCCAGGGCGAAGCCCACGCCATTATCGCGCAACCTTGCTTGACAACTCTTGGCGGTCTGGGAAAGTGATAGATGCAGCTCCGTCGCGCGCGAGTGGCGCACGGCATTGAGCACGCCTTCGCGCAGCGTGAAATATAACTCGCGCTCGATCGGCGCGGGCAGGTTATGCACGCCAACGGCGCACTGGAAGTCGAGCTTGAAACCGGTGCGCGCGCGAAAAATATCCAACTCTTCTTTGAGCCGGCGTTCTAAGGAGCCCACCTGTAGTTCTTCGTCGGTCTGATTTTCGGCTAGTAAGTTGCGGATTTCCGTGATCGCGCGGTCGAGGTTTTCCTCAACAACCGACAGTTCTTTTTTTAGCGTCGCCGCATCGTCGGAAAGCTGACGTTGGCACATGTCGAGCCGCAGGCGCGCGGTCGAGAGCAACTGCAATGCCCGGTCGTGGATCTCGCGCGCGATGCGCTGGCGCTCTTCCGAGACCGCAGCCGCGATGGCTTCCTTCTGCTTGGCTGGTTTCAATTTTGCGATGGGCTTCGACATCCGGTTTCTCAATAGAGCTTTCCTATTCTAATACGTCGGGTCGACGTTTCATGCAATATGCGCGCGATGGTGGCATGCCAGGTTGGGGTTCACGCTTGATGGCAATGATTTGGTTTTATCGAATCTGCGTCCTTGCCGAGTCGCTCAATCGCTGCGCCAACCATGGTCAGTTCAGGCGCTCAGATGCCGGCGCAAGAACTCTAAGGCGCGCGGCCAGGCGGCTTCGGCGGCGGGTTGCCGGTAGCTTTCCTTCGTGTGGTCCATAAACGCGTGCCCGGCATTGGCGTAGGTGTAAAACTCGTGCGGCTTACCGTGCTTGGTTAATTCACCGTCGAGTTTCACTCGATCTTCGGGCGCGGGATTTTTATCATCGTCAGCGAAATGACCTTGCAGCGGGCAGTGGATTTCCGCCGTGCGCTCCAGCGGGGACGCGATGTCGCGTCCCCAGGCGCGCCCAGTGTTGCCGGGATAGAACGTTACGGCGGCCCTAAATGCCGGATTGGCCGCCGCCATCAGATAGACAATGCGCCCGCCCATGCAAAAGCCGATGATGCCGATCCGTTTGGTGTCGACCGCGCTATGCTGTTTGAGAAAGTCGACGGTGGCGCCGACGTCGACGATCACCCGGCGATCGCCTAGACGGGTGCTGCGCGTGCGCATGTCGTCTGGGCAGTTGGGGCCATCGCGGTGATAGAGATCCGGCGCGGCGGCGACGAAACCAGAGTCGGCTAGTTTCCGGGTCATCCCCTGGATGAACTCGTCGACACCGCTCTGGTGTTGAATCACGACCAAGGCAGGAAACGGACCGCTGCCGTCAGACGTGCTGACGTGCAAGGCCATGGTGCTGCCGTCGGATTCAGTTTGCTGCCAGTTGGATGTGGTCATGGAGTACTCCCGAAAGTTAATTGCCGATTTGCCCGGTTAGTTTCAATTGCCAGGGCTCAATCTTAATCGAGGCGCGCGATAATTTCACGCAAGCTCGCGATGCGATCCGGGGCGCTTCCGTCGGCTGGCCGGCTGCGGTCGATGAGCAACGCGTTGAGCCCGGCGTTTTGCGCGCCCTGGAGATCGTTCGCTTCGCTGTCGCCGACATGAATCGCGTTTCCCGGCCGCACACCATGGCGCCCAAGCGCCGCATCGAAGATTTGCCGGTCCGGCTTGGCGTAACCGACGCGGCTCGAAACAAAGACATCGGCGAACCACGAGCCGGCGCCGAGGCCGTCGAGAATGCGCACCAGACGGGAATCGAAATTCGAAATCACCGCGAGGGTTACGTCGCGGTGGCGCAGTTCTGACAGGGTGTCCAAAACTTCCGGATAGAGCGCCCAGGCGCTAGGCTCGGCGAAATAAGCGAACAGCTCGTCAAAGTACTCGTCGAAGTTTTCAAAAGGATTCCAGGGCTCGAACACCTGCGCGACCAGGGTTTTCCACCAGTCCCGTTCGAGCTGCTCGATCTCGCCGGGCGCAGCGTTCGGAAAGGCGAGGCGAGGTGCGCCGTCGAAGCAGACGTGAAAGCGATCGAATAGATCGCTCGGCGAAACGGTCCTGCCGTATTTGGCGGCGATCGTAGAGTAGCTATCACCGACCCGCCTAGCGGGTTTGATCAACGTGCCGGCGGCGTCGAAATAGATTGCCTTGGTCCTCGCGGTGCTCGGAATCTCAGATGGCATATTTCAAATCTCAAATTGCCTGAAGGTCCTTTTTCACTCCAAAGGTTTGATTCTTGATCAATAAACCAGGCCACTTCGCGGCCGGGGTATTGACGCCGGCGCTGATTAAAATATCGCAAAGGCGATGCTCGCCCCCTTTGGAAGCCCCATATAAATGGTTCCACGATGCAAACCGCGTGGTCAACAACAAATTAAACTGGTGGTAACGATGCTCGATTGCATGGACGGTAGCATCCTTTATAATCAAAATCGATGGAGAAAAAAGCTGCGCTAGTCGTCGTCGACGTACAAAACGATTTTTGCCCCGGCGGCGCGCTGGCAGTTGCTGACGGCGATCAGGTCGTCGCGCCGCTCAATCGATACCTCGAGCGCTTTACCAACGCCGCTCTGCCAATCTTCGCAACCCGCGATTGGCACCCGGAAAAAACCAGCCACTTTAAAGCTTACGGCGGCATCTGGCCGGTGCACTGTGTGCAGGGAACCTTTGGCGCCGAGATTCATCGCGGGTTGAAACTTGGCAGCGGCGCCGTAATTGTCTCGAAGGGAATGGCTGCGGATGCCGACAGCTATTCTGGTTTTGACGCGGTAGATTCGGCCGGGGTTGGCTTGGCTGACGGGTTGCGCGTCGAGGGTGTTACACGGATTTGCGTCGGTGGTTTGGCGACGGACTATTGCGTTAAGCAGACTGTCCTCGACGGGCGCAAATTAGGATTCGACGTCGTGCTGCTCAAAGATGCCATTCGCGGCGTCGACCTGGCGCCCGGAGATTCAGCGCGCGCTGTGCAGGAGATGCTCGACGCCGGCGCTCGCGTTGTCGACAGCGTTACCGAATTGGCGCTGTAACCTCCGCTCGGTCAGCTCGACCCTGCAAACCCCGTCGGTTGCCGCCATGGCAGAACTGGTGTTTAATTGTCTCATTGGCTTGTGGTGAAGGTCTGGTAGTGACAAGCGATTTTAAATTCAGCGCGGAACTGGGCGCGGCGGAACAGGCGGCGCGGGATGCCGGCCGGGCAGTCATGGGACTCTTCAAAGGCAATTTTGACGTGCGCGAGAAAAGCAAAAATAATCCCGTGACGAGCGCCGATCTCGAAGCCAACCGGATTATTCGCGAGTGCGTTCAAAAAAACTTTCCCAACGACGGCTGGCTGTCGGAAGAGGATAGCGATAGTTCCGATCGTTTGGCGTTGTCGCGAGTGTGGGTCGTCGACCCGATCGACGGGACCAAGGAGTTTATCGAAGGCGTGCCGCAGTTCGCCATTTCCATCGGCTTCGTCGTCGATGGCCGGCCCAAGGTCGCAGTTGTTTTCAACCCGGCGAAAGATCGCTTCTACAAAGCGGCGGCGGGAGAGGGAGCTTTTCTAAATGACGCGCTGATCCGCGTCACCGCGCGCGTTAATATTGACGGCGCGGCATTGCTGGTCAGCCGGTCGGAACCGCAGAAAAGGTTTCAAGTCTTCGTCGACCGCTGCGCGATTCGACCCGTCGGCAGCATCGCTTACCGTCTCGCCAAAGTCGCTGGCGGCGACGGCGATGGCACGCTGACGTTTCGAACCATTCACGAGTGGGATATTTGCGCGGGGGTTTTGATGGTCGAAGAAGCCGGCGGCAAAGTCGTCGACGGCGATGGCAATGCGATGAGGTTCAATCGGCAGCCGGCCAAACATAAAGGCGTTGTTGCCGCCAATGCCCACCTGACCGACGGTTTGCAAAGTTTATGGGCGGCCGCGGTGGCACAGCGGAAATAATCTTGTCGATGTGGCGAGTCAAATGAAGAACCCCGCCGCAAGCAGCGGGGTATCAGAAGGACGCGATGAGAATTTTCCCCAAAGGCGTCACCCCCGAATGTTTTAATCGTGGTTTGACTGTGCTCAGCATCGTTCGAGCCAGAGGCTCTCGACGGGCGACCCTGAGCCACGTCGAATGGGTCGGGGTTCCAGTTCCGGTTTCGCCTGTGGTGAGCCCAGTCGAACCACCGCTAAAAGCATGCGGGAATGACGATCTTCGGAAAGGAAACTAAATTAACGCAGCAAGCTGCGGGGAATTAACCCTCAGCGATTAAACTGCCATGCGTCAATGTGTTTATTGCAGTGATCGCGCCAGACTATTTGGCCGAGTCTGTGCTGACTGTAAAAAGTTGCTGGCTTGCGTCCAAGAGTTGCGCGGCAAGGTGAGCTTCGGCCAGTTTCTCGACGGCTTGGAACGGACCGGAATCGCCAAAGAAAAACTCGTGAAATTTCTTCACGCCGATTCCGACGGCAAAGGCAGCATCCAGGACCAAGTAACAGCGGAGATGACCACCGAGCTGATGAACGTCATGGGCATTTCCGGGCGCCAGACAGCGCAAGAGGTCAAACGCATCCGGGCGAGCGTTGACAAAGATTCCGACTGATTTGCTTGCTATATCCAGCCCGGATTATTCGCGGTAAAACTGCGATCGAAGTGCAACCGTTCCGGAACGAAGGCAAAGCAGTTGTGCCTTGAAGCGGCAAGCGTGGCGAGTTGCTTATGAGATCAGTAGTGAAAAGGTCAAACTTCGTGCCGAGCACCGACGACAAAATCAAACATTCGCGCTGTTGCCTTCGTTCCTCCAGGGTCACACTCCGATCACCACAGCGTCGTCAGGTTTCCTCGTAGCCGGGCTAGACATGGCCGCCACCCTCTATCTCTCGCTGATCTTCCTCCTGCTCTATTTGGCCGGGCTGGCGATTCACCGCTGGATGTTTTGGCGCGACAAAAAACACATGCAGCAGGAGAGCCGTGAGGGCGGCCGGATTGTCGCTCGGGTTGGCGAGCTCAAAC
>JAERMN010000549.1 GCA_016844625.1 Deltaproteobacteria bacterium | reverse complement strand
TAAACGCCCTTGCCGATGACGCGCTCGACGCCGCCCATTCTGGCCGGGCTGGTGCCGACTACTTTGAATTCAGCTTTTGCCATGACGATGGTCTCCTTAAATTGTCAGGTTCGAATTGTTGGCAAGAAAATCCGAAATCCGAATTTCGAAAGCGGCCCCGCGGACCGAAACAAACGGAAGCCCAAAAATCCAAAATTCAAAAGCGGCCCCGCGGACCGAAACGGGCCCGTTTTGAATTTTCTGCGTTTTGATCATTTGGATTTGTTTCGAGTTTCGGATTTCGTGCTTCGAATTTATTTACTCAGAGCTTCTCAGCCGCGAGATGAATCGCGTCGACGATTTTGTTGTAGCCGGTGCAGCGGCAAATGTTGCCTGAGACCGCTTCTTCGATGTCTTCCGCCGTCGGTTTCTTGGTGCGGTCGAGCAGGACTTTGACGGATATTATGAATCCCGGCGTGCAGTAGCCGCATTGCACCGCGCCGGTGTCGATGAAGGCTTGCTGCACCGGATGCAGCTTGTCGCCGTCGGCCAAACCTTCGATCGTCGTGATCTCAGCGCCGATGGCGTCCGCCGCCATGGTGACGCAAGAATTGATCGGCTTGCCGTTGTAAATAATCGTGCAGGCGCCGCACTCGCCGGTGTTGCAGCAAAGCTTGGTGCCTTTCATTTCCAAAGTGTCGCGGAGAAATTCCAACAGCGATGTCGACGCTTCCGCGCTGGCGCTGACCGATTTACCGTTAATTGTAGTATTGATCGTAAGGCTCATTACGCTACCTCCTTGCCGGTTGCGGCTTGCCAAGTTTGTTCCAGACCTCGGCGGGTCAATGCTTCAACGATCCAACGGCGATTCTCCGCGCTACTGCGCTGATCGCTGATCGGGCTCGCTTCCGATGCGGCCAGCGCGGCAGCTTCTTTGACGAGCGCCGCGGTGAGCGGTTTGCCGCGCAACAGCGCTTCTGCTTTCGGCGCGCGCACCGGCGTCGGCGCCACCGCGCCTAGACCGATGCGAACATCTTGTAAATTATTCTTCCCGGCGTCCGGCGTGATCATCACCGCGACGCCGACCATGGCGATATCCATGGCGCCGCGCACGGCGTGTTTTAAGTAAACGCCTTTGCTACCCGCGGCCGGGTAGGGCACTTCGATCTCAGTCAACAAACCCTTCGCGCCCATGCTGGTCTTGCCCGGCCCCTGAAAGAATGAACTAAACGACTCGGTCTTCTCGCCGTCGGCGAAAGCAACCTTGACTTTGGCGTCGAGCACAAGCAGCGGCGCGAGAGTTTCGCCTGAGGGCGAGGCGCGGCCGATGTTGCCGCCGAGGGTTGCCGTGTTGCGCACCTGTAACGAAGCGAACTGATGCGCCGCTTCCCAGAGCACCGGCAGTTTGGCGCGCAGAACCGCGCTAGTCTCGAGCTCGCGGATTGTCGTCAGCGCGCCGATGCGCAGGCTGGCGCCGTTTTCCTTGATGCCGGTGAGGCCGGGAATTTTCTTGATGTTCACCAGCGAGCCCGGTTCTTCTTTAAACTTGATGTCGACCATGACGTCGGTGCCGCCGGCGATGACCTTGGCCTCCGCGCCATGCTTCGCCAGCAGCGACAGCGCGTCGCTTAGCGTTTTCGGTTCAAAATATTCCATAGACTGTAGCCCCCGTTCTCGAATAGTTTCGATTCGCGTCTGACAACTTTCATAGCTCAAGTCGAAGTTCGCTAGCAAGAGGTGCTGGGAAATAATCGGACGCCAAACGAATACTAAAAACTCTTGTGGCGAAGATTTGTCGTCGCCCGCGCTGCATCAAAATTCGTTGGCGCGTAAACGAAAGCCGTCTTGCAGTTTGGTCACCCGCGCATTATAGAATCGAGTTGCCGATCTAACGCGCTGCCAAAAATTGGAACGATATGAGGAGAGACTCATTCATGCGATTGCCGCACCGCGACCCGATTCGTTTGGGTCCGACAGCTTATGAATTGTTTCAGGAGAAAGAAGGGATTCCGTCGGTCACGGGTTTTTTCATCGAAGACTTGATGGACGTCGAGGTAAAGCCTTGGGCGCGCATGGGCGCGCTGGGTTCCTATCTGAACATGGGTGAGCAGCAGGAGAACGACGCTTATATTTGTCAGATACCCCCCGGCAAGCAGACCGAACCGCAGCATCACATGTTCGAGACGCTCGTCTACATTCATAAAGGGCGAGGTGCGACGACAGTGTGGTTTGAAGGCGACACTAAACAGACGTTCGAGTGGGGAGCGGGGGCGATCTTCGCGATTCCCTTGAACGTTTCGTATCAGCATTTCAACGCGTCTAAGGAACCGGTGCGGTTTCTTGCCGGCACCAACGCGCCCCATGTGATCAATCTGTTTCACAACGAAGATTTTATTTTCCGTAATCCTTTTCAGTTTCGCGACCGTTTTCGTCCCGACCGGGAGTATTTCAATGAGAACAAGAAATTGACGGTTCGTTCGTGGGAGTCCAATTTGGTCCCCGACGTTAACGAATTTCCGCTCGACGAATATCCGATGAAGGGCAAGGGCGTGAAGATCATGCGCTTCGGCTTGGCGGGCACGACTTACGGTTGCCACGTGCAAGAGTTCCCAGCCGGAAGCCGCAGCACGTTTCATCGTCACGGCCCGGGCGCCATCGTTTGCGTGACCCAAGGCGAAGGCTTCGCGATGGTGTGGCGCGAGGGCGAGGATCGCACGCGCTTCGAGATCAAGTCCGGGTCGATTTATTCCCCCGGCGACCTGATGTACCACGGCCATTTCAATACGGGGCATACCACGTTGCGCCATTTCGCCATGCGCGGGCGCAGTCCGAAGTTTAGCCAAGATCGCTTCCGAACCAAGCTGCATGAGATGATTCCATTCGACGAGGAGCCGCCGGAAATACATCCGATGTACTTGGAAGAGTTGAAGCGTAAGGGCGTGAAGTCGGAGATTTCGGTGGTCGAGGAATAGGAATTGGCCGCAATGAACGCAAAGGGCGCAAAATAGGAAATGAACAACTCACCACGAAGGACACGAAGATCACGAAGT
>JAERMN010000548.1 GCA_016844625.1 Deltaproteobacteria bacterium | reverse complement strand
CTCGGCGATCCGAATTGGCACCGGTTCCACCACTTTGTAGGCGAGCACGCCGGTGCGGTCCTTTTCTATCGCCCGCTTGGTGCTGTTCAAGTTGGCGCCAAGCAACATTGGATATTCTCCCACGGCCATGGCCCCGAGCGCCCGCGAGTGGCCGCGTATCCAGATCGGATTCTGCGCCGCCAGCGCGCGGGCGAATTGCAACGTCTTCTCCAGTCCCCAAGCCGGCACCAGATTGGCCACCTCTTGAGGGCGGATGTCGACCAAGAATTTTCTTCCTTTGAACTCCGGTTTCAGGAAATCTTCCCAAGTGTTGGGCACTTTATCATCGCTAATCAGTTTCTTGTTGTAGGCGACGATCTGGGTATTGGTGGCGTAGCAGACGATATTACGATTGACCGGGTCGATCATCGCGACGGGAATTTGCAGCACCCCCTGTTGCGCCATGCCAAGAATGTCGAATTTCTTCTGGTACGGAAAATAGTCGTCGTAGAAGTCTGTAGTTAGGTAATTGACATCGTAGCCGCTCGCCGCGCCGGATTTCATCTCCAAGAGCATGCGTTGATAAGTGTCGGTGCCGGCGATCTCCTCGGCGCGCAGATCGATGAATGGATATTTTTTCTTGAAGGCATCCGACACCGGCTTGAGGTTTTCCATTTCGAGCGAGGTTAAAACTCTGAGCTTGCCTTCTTTCCTCGCCTTGGCGATGATCTCATCGTGGTTGGTTTCGAAGATAAAGCCCTTGGCTTCGGCGTCCTGTTTCGCCTTCTGGAGCGCGCCCGGCGCAGCCGCAGCGTAAAGCACGACAGGTATTCCGAAGAGTAGCACAAAGGTCGCGAGCAACGTTTTAGTGATATCTTGAAACCTCATAATAACCTCCCGTGTCTCGTTCTAGTCTGAGTTAAATAGATCAAAGAGCCGATTGAGCCGCAAGTCCAGCTAGGTCAGTTAAGTTTTCCAAATTCCGCGCTGATTCGATAATCGCTTTGGAGCGCTGTTCACCCAATACCGGCGCACTGAGCAAACGAAATTTTTCTTCCACCTCGGCGGCGGAGAGCGGGTTGTACGGCGCGCCGGGCACACGATCGATGAGGATTTTGAAATGGCCGCCGTCATTCGTATCGATCTCGACGATCGCCGGGCGCACGGCAGGAAATACTTTCGTCAGTTCAGCATCGGCGATGATCTCGACGCGTTTTTTCAGCTCCAGCACCTGCGGCTCATGCATGCGCGCAAAGTCATGGGAATTTTGAAAATCTATATTGCCATCGAGCATGGCCACCGCCAGCATATATTGGCAATTGACGTCGGGCATGTGGCGGTCGTTGATCGTGCGCGCCTGGGTCTCGGGTAAACGCACGGTGATCTTGCGGATTTGCTTGCCGTCGAGGCGATTTTCTCGGACCAGGCGGAAGTAACCTTCCAGCGTCGCCTGCATCGGCTGTCCGGCGGGATATTTTTTGATGCTGGTATCGAGCAGCTCGTAACGCGAGCCGAGTTCTTTAATCGTTTCTTCGGGATGCGCGTTATCGGAGAACGCTTTGAAGAAATTTTCCTCGCCTTCGAACACCGTCGCCGTGCCGGTGAAACCAGCCTCAGCCATCAGCGCCGCGCTGACGCCGTTGCGCGCCGAGGCGCCCGAGAAACAGAGCGCTTTGTCGATATGCTCGGGATCTTGCCGCCAGGTATTGATGCCGCTCGCCTGCGTGCCGGCCAGAGCCAACGCGTGGCGCGCTTGCTCGGCGTTGAGACCCAACAATCGACTCGCCGTCGCGGCGACACCAAAGACCGCACAGAGCGAACCGGCGTGCAGCCCGCGCTTACCCATCCAGCCGCGGTCGAAGGCCTTGTTGATGCGGCACATCACGTCGTAGCCCAGAACAAAAGCATGAATGAGCTCGCGGCCCGACCGACGGCGCAATTCCGCAACGGCCAACGCCGCCGGCAGGATAACCGAGCCGGGGTGGGTCACGGTTGGAAAATGCGCGTCGTCGGTTTCGTCGGCATGGGCGGTCATCGCATTGGCCAGCGCCGCGAGTATTGCGCTCGTGCGCAGATTTGTCGCGACGATGGTCGCCTGCGCCGGACCGCCCTGACCGCGCACGAACTCAATCGCGACCGTCCCGGGTTTCAACTGCGACCCGGAAATCATCGCGCCAAAAGTATCGAGAATGTGAATCTTAGCGCGCTCGACGACTTGATCGGGCAATCGGGCCGCCTGGTCGCCAACGATGTAGTTACTCAGCGGTTCAGTGATACTAAGTTTCTCGACCATTACGGTACCTCAGTGAGTTAAAAATTCGAAATCCGAAGCACGATATCCGAAACGGGCCTGTTTGTAACATTGAAGACTGAGTTTGGGTCATTCGGATTTGTTTCGAATTTCGATCTTCGAATTTTCCGGTTCTCTTACTTTGCGCACTTTGCGGTTAATACCCCGAATCCGAATGCCCGCGTCCTAGAGCCTTATCAATTCGGTCAAAGCATTCACATCGGCAACATCTTCAAGCTTGTCGACCGTGGCGATGATTTTTTCAATGTTCGGTTCCTTCAGCACCCGCGCCGCGTTGTCGCGAAACTTGCCCACCCACTCCTCCCGCGCCAATGGATAGCGCCAGTGGCTGCGCGGCAACGGCTCAGACGCGCTTACTTCCCTGCCGTCGCTCAGCTTAATCACGACGGTTTCGTAAACGATATCGGAATTGATCGGAATTGCCGCATCGACGCGTACGCTAATTTTTTTCAGCAACTGCTGTACGTCGTCGGCCAAAGCGCGCTCATCGTGAAAGCTCTCGATGGTCAACTTCTGATCCAGGATCGCCATGGCGACATGATACTGATAAGAAAATTTACCCTCCAAACCGGTGCGCACGGTGGGCCGCGAATCTGGTGCTGTTTGACCAGCTTCAATGCGGCTTCAAAAGGATGATGCAGATGATAGCCGCTGGGATACATTTTGATGCCGATGCCCGGCGTCGCCAAATGAAAAGGGTTCCCCAGCGTCGCCGTCAATTGCCAGTTCTCTCCCGACTCCCGGTAAAATGTTTCAAAAAACGCGCCGTCTAGCACATTCGGATTGGCGGTAAATCCGTCGGCGGCGAGCATCGCCGCGACCACGCCGTTGCGCGCGCCATGACCGGAGTGAAACGGTTTGGTCATAGTACCGCTGTGCAAACTGATGCCGCTCGCTTCGGACGAGGCGACGCCGAAGGCGAGTTGCACGCGACGCGCGTCTAAGTTCAAAAGTTTTGCCACCCCGGCGGCGGCGCCAAAAGTGCCAAATACCGGCGTCGGATGCCAGCCGCCGCGTTTATCGGCGCAGACGTGAAGCTTGCCGGTGATCTCGTAGGCCGCCACCTGAGCGACCAACAATTGCCGCCCTGAAGCGCGAATCGATTCAGCCACTGCCAGCGTCGCTGGAAACGTCACGCCGGTCGGGTGCGCGCCCGGCAGCCACATGTCGTCGTAATCGGTGGCGTGGCAGAAAATACCGTTGGCAAACGCCGCCTGCGGCGCCGAGCTGCGCAGCTTCGTGCCCCACACCGAGCACTCCGGCGTGCCGCCGGTGCGCTCGACAAACTTGAGCGCGATCTTGCCAACCTCCTGCGTGCTGCCGGCAAGCGCGACGCCGATGACGTCAAGTATCTGCCGCTTAGCGCGATCGATCACCTCGCGCGGAATTTTGTCAAAGGTAAGCTCGCTAACGAAACGAGCGACGAATTCTGTGGTGCGCTCCATGGGCTACTCCTAACTTCCGGCAAAGATGCTTATCGAATTGTCGGTTCAATTTTTGAATTCAGAATCGGAATCGATTACTCGCGCCAAGACGCAAAGTACGCCAGGCTCGGACAAATGGGAAGATATTAATTACAACCTTATCGTATGACTTTGTTCGCCCGCACCGGCACGTTCAGCGGGATAGGCACGCCGATCTGCATGGCGGTTTTCAGGTTGACGAGGAATTCAAATTTCGTCGGCTGCTCCACGGGCCAATCCATGTTTTCATGGGATCACTTAGTCCAACCGTGTGGCAATTTTCGATTTTCGAACTCTCGACCAAATTGAACATTCGTAAATATTTCTGGTCGCGAGCAGATTTTCAGTCGTTGTCTGCGTCGTTGCGACGATCGCGCCTTACGTCGGCTCTTTGGCGTCGTATCTGCTCTATACCCAATGGATCGTAGTCACACGGGCCGTAGAAATCGACAATATCGCCGTCCTTCGGATCCTTGAGCTCCGGCCGACGCGAAAATAAAGTATCCTCGCGAATCGCCGGGAATTTCAAATGGCAATAGTTACTTCCTGAACTGGGAACCCTGCTAATCACGCCTTCCGCTCCCCAAAGCTGAGCAATGCTCAACCAC
>JAERMN010000547.1 GCA_016844625.1 Deltaproteobacteria bacterium | reverse complement strand
GCATGAAGCAAAGCTGGTTCGGGTTAATACATGGGTTCGTATTCGCTGCGGGCTTACTTGGGCTTTCGCCGTTGCAAGTTTGTGCGCTTAGCTGGCAGCAGTGAGTTTGGCAATTTCCCTCATTTGGTGGTAACGAGACTTACTGCAGGAAGTGATACCGCAGTTTCTGCAAATAACGTTTATCGAGGAGGAAGCATGAGACGACTGGTAATTATAACCGCATTGATTTTGCTCGGCAGCGCGGAGCTACGCGCGCAGAGTCCCTACTATCAGGGTAAGAACATCAGCTTTGTTGTCGGATCAGGCGCAGGGACGGCTTATGACATTTACGCGCGCTTGCTGGGAAACTACGTCGGCAAGTATCTTCCTGGGAATCCGACGGTGATCATGCAAAACATGCCGGCGGCGGGCGGCATTGTCGCGGCCAACTACGTCTATGGCGTGGCGAAGCCCGACGGTTTGACACTCGCCTCGATCAATCCAGCGCATTATTTCAACCAGATTCAAGGCAACAAAGAGATCAAATTCGACTGGACCAAATTCACCTGGCTGGCGAGCTCCGACAAGTCGGAACATATGTTGTATATGCGCATGGATGCGCCGTACAAATCCATGCAGGATATTCGCAACGCCAAGGAGCCGCCCAAATGCGGCGCCACGGGGACCGGCACCAGCGGCCACTACATACCGCGCATGCTCGAGGAGACGTTGGGGACTAAGTTCCAGATCGTGACGGGCTATGCCGGTGGCAACGAGATCGATCTAGCGACGGAACGGAACGAAGTCGTCTGCCGTTCGTTCACGACGGCAGCGTATTTCGCGCGCGAGCCGTATCATACCTGGCGTAAGAATAACTTTGTGCGAATTCTCCTGCAGACCGGCCGCACGAAAGATCCAAGACTGCCGGACGTGCCGCTCTACCATGACTTAATGAACGAAGCGAAGACGCCAGAACTCGGCCGGCGCGTGGCGACCGTGATGCTCGGCTCCGGTGAACTTGGCCGGCCCATCGTCGCGCATCCAGGCACACCGCCCGAGTTAACCAAAGCGTTGCGCGATGCGTTTATGAAAAGCATGGCCGATCCGCAACTGCTCGCCGATGCGACCAAGGTCAATCTGGAAATCACGGCTGTCAGCGGCGACGAGCTGACAAAAATTGCTCGGGACGTGATCAATCAGCCGGCGGATGTTCTCGACCGGATTAAAAAAATTCTGGCGCAGTGACAGCAGGCAACAGGCATTAGGCAACAGGCAACAGCTCGGAACGGGAATTTGCAATCGGTAGGCGCGCTGGTGGCTTTATTTCTTCGACGATCTGAAGTTTCTGATTTGCTCGACTTGCCTCAAGCGATGGCCGTGTTAGAGCAAACCTTTCGCGAGCAATCCGACGGCAAGGTCAAACAAGTAGCGCCGCTGCGCTTCATGCATCGCGGCATGCGCATGGTCGTCGGCGGCTTGGAGGCGCAGGATAAGAATGGCCTGCGCGTGAGCGTCACCGGCGGCGCGTCTTTGGCGCTCTTGTTTGAGATCAGCAGCGGGAACTTGCTTTCTTTGATGGGCTATCCGTTCAGCGAACTGCGCATCAGCGCGACGGTCGGACTCGCCATCGAGCGCTTCACCGATCGCAAAGCCACAACCGTCGCGCTGATCGGCAGCGGCCGGCTGGCGCTGCCGATACTCGCACCGGCGTGCTCGGTTCGTTCGATTGAGCGCGTGTTGGTTTACAGCCGGAGCGCGGCGAATCGCGAGCGGTTCGCTCGCGAAGCTAACGACGTGCTGAAACCTTCGGTGGTCGCCGTGGCGTCGGCTCAAGCAGCGATCGATCAGGCGGACTTCGTTCTCGTCAGCACCAATTCGCCGGCGGCGGCGCTCTTGGGCCAATGGCTCCGGCCGGGGCTTGCGGTCTTCGGCATCGGCCGGCCCAACGAATTCGACGACGAAGTTTACCTGCGCGCGAATTTGATCTGCGTGACGAGCAAGACCCATGAGCTCGATTATTATGATCGGCAACTCGACCAGCCGCTGATTCGGCTTTCCCAACAGGGAGCGATTGCGTGGGACGGCGTCGCAGAGTTTGGCGACATCGTTAGTGGAAAAGTTGCGGTGCCGGAGTTGTCGCAGAGCTCAATCATTTTTCGCGACTCGCAAGGCGGCTATGGCGACTTGGCTTTGGCGGCGTGGACCTACGAAGAGGCGCGCAGACGAGGGTTGGGGCAGGAGATCACTACAGAGTAAAGGGTTTGGAGTCAGGAGTTAGGCGATGAAGAATCGGACATATAGCTTTGTGGCACTCACGCTTGTGAGTCTGTTCATTGCCCAGATCGCCGTGGCGGCGCAGGCGCGCTGGGAAGAAATCGTTCGGGCGGCGGAGAAGGAAGGCGAAGTGACCGTCTACGCGACCAACTCCGTCGGCGATCTGCAAGTGATCTGGGATGCCTTCAAGAAAAAATTTCCCAAGATCAAACTCAATTCGGTGGGCATCAGCACCACCAGCGAGATCGTCACCAAGATCATGGCCGAGCGGCGCGCCAGCCAGTTTGTCGCCGACGTGGTGTTGGGCGCGCCGGGCGCGACTTATAACAGCCTGCAGCGCGGCAAGGCGCTCGATCCGCTGCCGCCAGCATTGCTTTTACCGGACGTGACCGATCTATCGAAGTGGTGGAAGGGCAAGCACCGTTACGTCGATCCGGAAGGGCAGTATGTATTTGTCTATCAGAGCTCGCTCTATGGGCCGCCGGTGTATCACCATACCAAGTTGGTTAGCCTGGATTCGATCCGCTCGGTGTGGGATCTGCTCGATCCCAAGTGGAAAGGCAAGATGATCGCGCTCTGGCCGCGGCCCAATTACGTTTCCACTGCGCTGCTGTTCATGTACCACCACCCGCAAATCGGCCCCAAGTTTCTCGAGCGCTTTTCACTTACTTTAGCGATTTTCGCCAGGGCACGGATTGGCTCGCCGCGGGAAAATATCCGCTCTGTTTTCTGTGCCGGCTCCGGCGCGCGCAGGAACAAGGCTTGCCGGTCGCCGAGATCAGCCCGTATCATTTCAAAGAGGCGCCGGGGATCGGCTCGAACAACGGCGCCATCGGCTTGATGAATGCGCAGCCGCATCCGAGCGGCGCAAAGGTTTTCATCAACTGGTACTTGTCACGCGAAGGCCAGATCGCTTTCAGAAACGCCAACAATACGATCGAGGATGAAACCACGACTTCGCTGCGCGAGGATCTGCCGTTGAACGTTGTACCCGAGGCGGCGCGCCGGCGCAAAGAGGTCGACTACATCGAAATCAGTCGTGCCGACTGGATGGAGTGGAAGCCCGTGGGCGATTTGATCAATGCCGCGCGGCAGAAGTCCGGGAAGTGACGGTAGTCGTCTTCGGCTACCGTCATCCTGAGCAAAGCGAAGGATCTCGTGATTTTGGATTTTCGATTTTGGATTGGGGGAAAAGAGCATGAAACAAAAATCCTGGTGGCAATGGCTGAATTCTCC